>NZ_JAKJSP010000062.1:0-39968 GCF_050337085.1 Photobacterium sagamiensis
CCCCCTAAGTGAGGTCATCGCCCATGGGTTACCTAACTCAGCTGATTTATAGAACCATTCTCCGGCGGTTAAACCCTTTTGAAAATCCTGAAATTCTAATGAACGACCCAGCCAGTACATTGCATCCGGATTTCCCGCTTCAGCTTCTGGTCTAAGTTCTTGCTCGGCATCATACCAACGGGCTTGCTGTACATACTTCATCCCCTGTTCAAAACTGGCATGGCAGTATCCACTAAAAGCTAACATACCACTCGCAATAATTATAAAAAGTCTACTCATGATGCCTTTCCAGTATAAGTCCAACCTATCCGTGTGGCTTTCTTTGAAAAACCCGCCTGTTTTAATTGCAATTTGATAGGAGCTGCACCCTTTTCTACAAAAAATCCTTTTTGAATTATTTCAGGAACTTTTCTATAACCTTCATTATAAGTTTTTAATATATCCTGATAAATATGTACATTTATGCCAAGCTTTCTTATTAATGTAAGAAATTCAATATAATTATTTTTAGCCTCATCTTTATCTCGAGCACTCATGTCGGTTTTTTTATAATGCTTGTAAAAAAACCATTATGTAGTCGCTTCAATCCTGCCCAATAACAATCCCATTGCTTTGATTTATCAAGTTGTTCATTTGGTTTAAGATGCATTCTCTGTAATGCTTCTTCAAATTGACGTTTATCCGCCTCTGTTGGTTTATTTGCATTCACTGATATCCACTTCAGGATGTTTAAAATAGCCTTACGCTGGCGAGCATTGGCCATTATCGCCTTTTGAGTTGGAGAAGGATTATCATCATCAAATTCATCATCACCTCTTAATCGGCTAAGCTGATAGGCAGCTTCATCCCACATCGATCCTGTTTGGTGATGCGATAACACATATAACATCGGGGCTAATGTTTCAGGGTACATTTTCTCTATTTTTGATCGTAGCGCTTGTGCCTTTTGATGGCTTAACTTATTTTCCGCTTGGCTAGCAGGATCTGCCGAATTAATATATCGGGCAATAATTGGCGTGTTTTTCTCGACTCGTGCTTTTCTTTCTAGTTCATCAAGCACTTTAAATGGCAGCATCAATACTTGCGCGGCTTCTAGCTGATACGTGATCATGATGGTGAGCATTTGATTTAACCGGGCAAAGGTTTCATCCTCTTTTCCGCTGCTGTCTGTTGTTTTAAAAAAGACAACCCGGCGAAAGCCTTCTTTTTTGGTGATAGAAAGCAACACATCAAACAGTTGCTCGAAAGCGAATGGGGATATTGCCATCGCAACCTTGCCACCTAAACCTCCGCCAAATACCGCTTTTGCCGCCATAATGTAAACAAACTTGCCATTTTGAAACGACAGCTGAAAAACCAGTTCTCCTGAAAATCCTGCCGCAGCATTAACAGCGGCACTGCCTTCAACCAATGTTTGAAAGCTATTTTTTCGTGAACGAGATATGCCCATTGAGGTATGACCGATTTCTGGTGGCTGCCAATCAAATTTGACGGTAACGTCACCGCCAATTTCAATTCCGGCAAATAGCTTCGCTTCTGTCTTTATTCCTGCCGCTAATCCTGGATCTAATGTTGCGTTACTTTTTTTATAGTTATTATATTCAGTGACTTGTGGCACCATTCCTTTAAGGCCAATACCAGCACCTTTAGTTGCGTCGGTTTCGACGGTGCCGATATAAATCTCTGATCCTAACACGCAGCTTACACCGACCAAGCCGCGTACTGTTGCGGCGAGCGAAGCCCTGTAAGCTCCGGCATCGAAGGGTTTTATTTCTTCATTGCCGTTTTTATATACAATGTAATCAATGGTGAATGGTGTACCGCTTTTGTCTTTAGGGATATTAATTTCAAATTTTGCACTTCCCTGAGTAATACCTAACGTTGTTTTTGCCTCAAGCTTGGCGAGTTTAAATTTACCATCTGTATCGGCTTGAAGGTTACGGTTATCAGATAGCTCCAGGCTGGAGGCAAAACGGAAAAACTGTGTTTGTGCCCCGACTTCCATCGCAGCCGTTGGTAAAAATTTAGGGACGTTATTACCTGACGTTGCTCGCCACGAAAACCAGTTTTTCTGACTAATCGCATCTGATAAATCGACAAACTGTTTCGATAGGGTTTTAAGGTTAGCATCTGGTTCTAATAATGCCTTTGCTATCTCTTTCGATTTGTAGCCGGTGGATGAAGCTGGGGGAACGGTTGCCTCACCCAGCCTTTTATTATGTCTGCAATTAATGTTTTGGTTTAAGCTAATAGCATTACAATTGGATCGCACATAACATGCACTTCCATTATTTCCGCCTAAAAAGCACTCCACAATCTGTAAGCTGTTTTCACCTGGAGTATTATAAATCAGGTTGTTGGTATTGCGGGGTTTCCACTGCTTCTCATCCCATAACAGTGTTATTGCATTCGATAACCCTACTGAATACGCTGTATTACCCGTTGGTGAAAAAAAGGTCTGCAAACTGTTATTTTGTTGGAGTCTTTTCTCAGCTTCTCGTTTAAGCTTAGCCATTCGCGCTTGTGTTTTTAAACTGATGGTAAGCAGTCGTGACACATAACTTTCAGCTTGTATCGTTTCACCAATGAGAGATTCAAAGTCTTTTATCCTGACGATTATTTCTTTCGATAGTTTTAAGATTAATGCTTCACAGCTGTAATACCCTAACTTATCTATATCCGTTCTGTTACGATCTAATGCTGCGGGTGCAAGATCAATATTATCAACAGCTTCAGCCTCTGCGTAAAGCTCAGATGAATTAAAACATTGTTCTTTTATTGCATAGCCACACTGATTCAATGTGAACAGATTTACAACCATTTTACGTGTAGAGCCACTTTCTTTTTTCGATGTTGTTAGAAATGTTCTTACCTGGTGAGCATCTTTATAATTTAATCCCTCTATATTACGTATGTACCCACATACTTTCTTATAATGCTCTTCCATCTTTCTGACAGAAACAATTTCTGTTGTTGCTGTTACGCTATCTTTGTCAGTACGACTATTTTTATAAATTCGCTCTCTGCTGCTAACTAACGCATTTAGAGCCTTAAGTACTTTAAGATGATGGTCTGAAGTGTAATATTTACCTTCGTTATAATATGCGAATTTATACTCCTTACCACCTTCAACAAACGTTGTATTACTCGCTTTTCTCTGTGCGGTATCTTCCAACATTTCAATATATTTATTTATGCTTTTTATTTTATCATCCATAAGTGAAAAGCATTCATTCGATTTCATTGCCGCTTTTGATACTTCAACCTCATAACTATTAAAGTCCCCGGCTGCAACATGGCTCTCAATAATCGACTGAATTGATTGCGGCACCCCTATCGCATCGAGTTCATCTTGATAGTCTTCCGGTACCCATATGACATTTTTAGCCACGGCAGCTTTAAGCGCTGAATATTCATATAAATATTTTCTATACTTCGCCTTATCACTATCATCGAGAAATGTTTCATGTACTGGATGGGAGAAACCACTCAGCACGCCCAACTGAATTAATCCTTCGACGGTTCCTGCCTTATCACCCACTTTCACAGCATTGAGGCATTCGTTTGATTCAGCCTCAATTTCGTTGACTGCATCTTCGGTGATCGCTAACCACTCTGGTTTTTTACTTTCCGGGTGTTCGGGTATAAATATGACGTCTGTATAGTTAATTGGTGCACAATCGCTTTGAACCAATAGCGCTTCACTTAACGCTTCCTGCGGGGAGATCCTCGATAAACCACTCACATCTTGTACAGGTGGGACAACAATTGTCTCACCGTCGTAGAGCGAATCGAGTTCTTTAATCTGGTCGCTATTTAACTGGTTTAATGTTGACTGATTAGTATTATAAAGCCCAGCAAGCACATCTGGCGTCGAGCCCTTTTTTGTCGTATATGATCGTGGACTCATACTTTTAACTCGTCATAAACCGTTGGTGAAAGAACAAAAGAAGTTGAATCTGTACTCTCTCCTTCCTCTTGCGAATAATGTCGAAGATCTGATATTTCATTTTGTTCACCTAATACCAGCCAATTTACCGATGTTATTATTCCCCAAAACAGTGCCTTTTCCTGATCTGATAAATGGGGCATCATCCGTTCTACCGTGACTGGAGAATGAAATCTGAAATACAGTGGCCTTCCTTTGGGCGAAAATACTTCAATTCTGCTGCTTAATTGTTTTAACGCTTCACTTTGCTGTCCTTGAGGAAAACCAACAACAATCGCGCTGGTTACCCAAAGTGGCGAGGTCATCCAATGCTGCCAAAACGGTGAGTCAGGCTCTGTAGATACCCAAATTGGCCCTACGTCTTTTACATCGTTAAATGCGGTATCTTCATAAAGCTGACCATATTCAGGATCATCAATTAATTCATATACCACCTGCAATACATCAGGCACACGGCTAGCATCAACCAACATAAAATAACTGTTACCCTCTAAGGTGCTTGATTCACTCATGATGCGGTTCCTCCGTTACCGGCACTATTGGTACACGGGCAGTCAGACAGCGGACAACTTCCATCCGTTTGCTTCTTACAAATTTGAGAAAATGGCGCATTAACAGCGGCAAGGGTAGCTATCGAAGTTGATGTTATTCCGACTGGAACACTCACATTGGCATCTGGTGCTCTCTGCGACAATACTGGCAGTTGCGCTGCCTGTGCAGCTTCACCACTGCCGCGGCCTGCACTGCCACCGGAGTTCATTTTCACAGTAGGCCCGAGTAATGTAACGCCTGACGGATCTACTTTGATAAAGCTGCCACCGGCCTTGATGGTGATTTCTGCACCGGCTTCGATCACCACTTTTTGTCCCGATTTCACATGTACTTCAGTGCCCGCATCAATCAGTTGTTTATTGCCGATTTTGGTGTGGACTGTGCCATCGATGATATGGTGGCTATCGCCGTTGACGACCTGAAACTGATCGCCATTTACGGTGCAGTGGTTATCTGTTTTTATTTCTTGAAAGCGGGAATCGTGCACGGTGAGATGATCGGCATTAAGAATTTCTTCCGTTCGATCATTTTCGACCTGAACATCCATGTTCTTTGCCGCATGAAGATAAAGCTGTTCATTGTCTTTTTTGTCTTCAAAGCGGAGTTCATTAAAATTGCCGCCACCCACGCTTGATGAGGTTTTAAAGGTGCTGCGGGTTTTGTGCTCTGGCAGATCATACGGTACTTTGTTTTTACCGTTGAACATCGCACCGGTGATAATGGGTTTATCCGGATCGCCATGAATAAAACTGACGATCACTTCGTGGCCTATGCGCGGCAAGACAAACTGACCATAACCGTTGCCAGCCCAGCCCTGTGATACGCGTAACCAGCAACTGGTTGTTTCGTTCGCCTGCCCTTCCCTGTCCCAATGAAATTGTACTTTTACCCGCCCAAGCGCATCGCAGTAAATCTCTTCACCATCAGGACCGGTGACAATGGCGGTATCGATGTTATGGATATACGGCTTGGTAATGGGTGCGGCACGAAACGCGGCTTCCCACGGGGTGGCAATAAAATCTGCGTTATAGGTTGCAGCGCCGTCTGCATACTCTTCTAATGCCTGTGGCTGCTCGCCCTGATGTTTTACTTCCACCAGCAGCCAGGGTTCATTCCATTGATCATTGGGGTGCGCTTCCAACGGCTGAAAATACCCGCTGGTGAGTTGGGTACAGTCACTTTTCCCTGTTACCCGCTGCTTATGAATTCTGGCCTGCTCTAAGGTTAACGTCGCGATACGTGTTCCGTCGGCATCGGTGCTAAACTGACCGGGATAATTAAAGGCTTCTAGCGGCTGTTCGTTAGATATGTTGCTGACTTTGACCCCTTGCGGTCTGAAATCTGGCCGCTCGAAGGTGAAATCGGTCAGCGACACTTTGCCTGTCTGAGTTTGCTCTAACAGCGAAAAATGATGAATGATGTCGCGGTCTTTTGCCATGCCGTTACTTTGCCGATATGGCAATGCGGGAAGTTCGAGAAAGCCATCTTGCCCATCGGCAATCACCATAACATGACCGGTCTCGGAATGTTCAAAGTGGTAATGCAGCCCTTCTTCGCTCATTAATCTGGCAATGAACACCATATCCGATTCACCGTATTGCACGCAGTATTCGCGTACCGGGTGACTCGTTGAAAGACGCTGTTCATATTCATGGCTTAAGATCCCCGCATCGGTAAAGATGGTGGTGATAATGTCGGAGACGCTCAGGTTCTGGAAAATGCGAAAGTTACTGCGGTGGGTTAATAGCTGTACACGAGGCGTTATTGTCAGGCGATACTGACAGTGTCGGTCACTGTGCGTAAGTTGCTCGATGCCGTAGACCATTCCGCACACAAAACGCGGTTCGAGGGCATTATTATGATACAGGGCTAAACGCACGGGTAATTGAAGCCAGCTGTCGAGCTGCAGTGCCGGATCATCACAAACGAAAATAACGGAGAAATTGAATAATTGGCTGATACCTTCTTTACCTTCGAAAGCATAGAGCCTTAACGGAATATCGATTGTGGCAACATCTAACTCAAATTGTGCCTGATTGGCGTTCCTTGCCATAACATCTTCCTGCCATTTAAAATATAGCTACCGCTTATCACCTGTATGTGTAAAGGTGATATACGCACATCGTTTTATGCTTTGAAAACAGAAGAAAATGAAGAGGGAAAGTTACCCCCTTCGATTCAGATCTCAGGCTTATGCCTTCATTGCAGTACGCCAGTCATCACCACCCGATGTACCCGACACTTCGTGGGTCCAATCGATTTTACGGTAAGTCATGAGCACATCTTCAAGATGAGTGAAATGGGCCTGGCCAGGATCCTGGCAGTTAGGCATTGAAGCGGTGACATCCACCACAATGGCATCTGTCAGTGTGGTGGTGAAATAGTGCTCTTGGCTACCTGTTGCTGATGTGCGGTACCATTTGATTTCAACTTTAGGCAAACGCTCACCAGAGGTGAGTGAGTTATAGATAAGTGGCGAACACTTATCAAACACTTTGGTGATTTTCACCGGCTTGTGCACACGTTGACCGGTTGGCTGGCCTGATTGCGGATCGCGAGGTAAGACAACCTGATGCTCAAACGCTTCGACCAGCACTTCATCTTCATGACCTTCCTGGAAAATGTTTCCAACTGAATCTTCCGTGAAAGTACCCGCTGTGATCAGCCCTTGTTTTTCGCCTTCAATGCGCATATAAGCAGGAGTTGGCATGACTAATATCCTTTTTCTCTATAAGTGGGATTAAGTTCACCTCAATATAAGGTGACGTATATAGAGCAAAAGCCATGCCAGCTTAGTAAGCCATATCTTTCAATGAGTTACATTTACCATCGTACTAAGATCATTGAAAATAATGAATCTCAACCTGATAATCAATAATGAATTATTGATTATCAATCAGCATTATGAGGATTTAGGCACCATGATAAAGCGGAAGGCGGGAGTTCAGATTAGTCGCTTATACCGTTAGAAAAGGTGACAAAAAAGCCGGTGAACATACCGGCTTTCAGATAATGACAGGTTAAATCCGTTTCTTAGTTATCGTTCAGTCGAATACCATCGCGGTCGATTACAATCAGGCCTTTTTTGTACAACCCACCAATGGTTTTCTTAAAGGTCGCTTTACTGGTACGGAAAGCCTCAAAGATCTCTTGTGGTGAAGATTTATCACTCAGTGGCAAGAAGCCACCTTTTCGTTCCAGCGACGTCAAAATCTTATCTGCTAGATCATCAACCTTTCCACGACCCGCTTTCTGCAGAGATAAGTTAATCTTGCCGTCCGGACGAATTTCTTTGATATACGCTTTCAGTTTCTTACCGATAAACAGTTTACCAAACGATTCTGTTTTAAAGATCAGGCCCCAATGTTCGCCTTCAATCACGGCTTTGTAACCAAGGTCGGTAACTTCAGCAATGACGACTTTCACTTCCTGACCAACTTCATAGTTAGCAGGAGTCAGATCAAGAAAACGGTTAAATTTAGTCGAGCCAACAATACGGCCTGATGCTTTATCGGTGTAAACGCGCAGCATCACATTCTCGCCTTCTTCTAGGTGGCGACGCTGTTCACTGAATGGTACAAGAAGATCTTTGCGCAATCCCCAATCAACGAAGGCACCAATAGTGCTCACACCGACAACACGCAGCATCGCAAACTCACCAACTTGTGCTAACGGCTCTTCCGTTGTCGCAATAATGTCGTCTTCTGAGTCAAAGTAAATGAACACATTCAGCTCATCACCCAGTTGTGTGCCGGCAGGAACAGAATTTTTAGGCAATAGGATATTACCGAAGTCTTCACCACCATCAAGAAATACGCCGAAATCAACTAACTTGACGACTTCTAATGTGTTGTATTGTCCAATTTTAATCATGAATCCGGCACTCTCTGAGTAAATATAAATGATACTCTTATACGTCGGTATGAACCTCTTGCTATATAAGAGAAATCACGCCATTCGAGTATCGATACGAACTTTGGTCGCGCATTATACGTGATGTTAGTTCAACGTGCCTGACCTATCTTCGGTTATTTGGCTAAATTTCATTCTATTGGCAGAAAAGTTACGTAATTCAACTGATAATAACCGCCTAAATAATCTAAAATTATAAGACGCTCCACTCATAAGCAAAGGTATGAAAACGTAGTGATCACTGTTGAAAAAAAAGACGGACACAAAGTTAAAATTTCCCATGTAATTCAGGAAACCACTAATCGACAGCTTGATATGTACATTTTCGTACCCGGTGAACTTGGCCTGAACGCCAAAATCATCACTGAAGATGAATTCTTCCATAACGCCATTCACGGCAAGCGTACCTATTACAGTGACGTAAACCACCTACCGCTTGTTCACAGCCGCCTAGCCAGCCGAGGAAAACTCTCAACCGAGCAATACCGTTTAAGTTTAAGTCTGTATGCCTATCAGTATGCGCTAGCATTAGAAAAAACAACACAGCAGCTGCTGGAAGATAAACAAGAACGTAGCCTGGAAGAAGTTGAAGAAGTCGTTCAGCTTGCCGTTAGAATCCTCAAAAGATTACGACGAAACATACCTACCGATGAAAAGCTACTCAAATATTACGAGAATATCGATAACTATCTGTCATGGTTCACAGAGCAGCGTTGTTTAGCATTAGTCGCCCACTTACCTCGCAGTAATAGTTATGCCGACATAAAAAGCCTACTCCTTGATACCTGCGAGAAAGAAACTGAACATCGTAGCAAGCACAACTACAACTCAAGCAAAGCAATGCAAGACCAAACCCGGATGTCGAATAAGATGCGACTTCTGCGGCGCTTGATTGAATACCCGGTCACAATGAAAGAAAAAACCATCGAATTAGGAAACACCACCAAAAAAGTAGTTACCGCCGTTGCAACCGGGATTGTGATGATATTCGTTACTATGATGCTGATAAAAGCCCGTGGTGTTCTCGGCGATATTACCGCCTCTTTCATTCTGGTGATCTCGGTCATTTATGCTGCACGTGAAGTGTTTAAAGACGATCTAAAGAAAATGTTGTGGCGCTGGGTGCGAAAGGGCAAACCAAAATGGCGAAAACAATTTTTCGATACCAATAACGGACGTCTGATTGGCCGTCAGTTAGAGTGGCTGGAATACGGTAGTTATAGTGCACTGAGCCCAGAAATTAAAACAGTCCGAAAACACAAAGTATCACAACGTGAAGAAACCGTGCTTCACTACAAGAGCACCACACGCATGTCGCCGACGAAATTTTTGAGTGGTTACGAACAAACCCGCGAGTCCATTATGCTTGACCTTCGTATTCTCTCCAGTTTGATGGAGAAAGGAGCGCAAAGGATCTACCAATTAAAAGAAGGCCAAGTCACCAAAGAATCGGTTGAAAAGCGCCATTTGATCAACCTTATCACCAAAGAGACCGATGAAGATAATACCGTTCGCATTCAGCGTTGGAAGATCATTATGAACCGTTCTAAAATCGTCGATATTGAAATGATCATGCCGGACTAACATGCAAGAATTAAAAAATGCCAGTCAGAAAACTGACTGGCATTGACGTCTTGCTGTTTTCTTAGAGAACCCTACTAGTTTCAGCCTACTGGCTAATCACCGTATCAATCCCTTGCTCAAGCAACCACTTCTGCAATTTAGGGGCCTGGCGTATAAAATGGCTGACAACATCACAAGGTTTGCCTGTCGTTTCAACCGCTTTCAAGGCTTGAAACACAAATAGCAAGACCGCTTCATTTTGATCATCGTGAAGATAATTCAAAGACCCATGATGCTGATCTAACCCTAAAGCAAACTGCCCGATCTGATCAATATCAATCACCATGCCGTCGAAATACTGAAGGAATTTTTCTGCCAGCACTGCATTTCCCGGCAGCTCGCACATCATATGTACTTTTAAGCCTTGAGCCCCCCTGCACAAGCCTTGCTCAGCCAGCAAATCAATGATGGTTGCTGATTCACTAAACGTTCGCACAAAAGGAATAACCAATTCAATATTTGTCATCCCTTCTACATTTCGGGCACGCTTGATCACTTCACATTCCAGTTCAAAGCTAGCTCGATGTGCTTTCTCCGCGAAGCGAGATACACCGCGTAAACCGATAACCGGATTCACTTCCGTTGCTTCAAGTTCACTTCCGAATAACCCTTCACGAGTATGCGAATCTGCCCCGGACAGCCTTACTTTAAGCGGTTTTCCCTGCATTTTTTTTGCTGCAAGAACCAGCAGTTTCGTTAGTTCTGCCACGTAATATTCAGCAGGTGTTTCATATTCACCTGCACGTTTCAACACTTCTTGCTGCTTCTGCTCATCGAGCTTATGCGCATCGGCTATGGCATAAGGATGGACCCCAATAATGGCATGACCCAAGTCATCCATTGAAACTAATCCAATAGAGGGGGCTTCTTTCTCTAACTGAGAAGCGTCTACTAACAATTCTGAGTAACTAAGTTCAGACTGAGCTTTATTTGTCATAAGGCACCAATACAACCATGCTAAAATGTGCGTGAGTGTTAAGAGCCATCAAGTGTGCGCTCAACACCGGAAATTAAGGAAGCCATACCACATGATGCTTAACACACCATATAAAATCACATAAAATGCATTAATACACAATTTAACGCTGAAATCCACTGCGAATACAGATGTAAACTCAGCATGGATTAATTAGCATAAGTGCTTGTTAACTACCCCACTCCAGACATTACTGTTTCATTTTTATTGTGGCAAGCAGAAAAAACACCATTGCAAAAATATTCAAAACACACCGATGAAACCCAACTGATAACAAATCTCATTCCTGCGATATCATCGTAATTTTGCCGATAAACTTTCCAACACCTGGCTTATAATATGTCTGAAAGGGCGAATTCCTGCTTTATTCGAAAATAAGGGACTCCTATGCTGCGTTGCTGATTTTTGACGTAGAACCACTATGCCTTCAAATCAGCGCCTTAACTAGAAGCCAATAAATTCTCGCTGAAACGAGCATCTTGAGGCTACTTGGGTATAAAGCCTTTCGTTTCAGTCAAAAACCTAAGACTTATCACAAGTTTGGTTTATTCCTGCGGACTTTTGGGCTATCTTAACGCGTCGTTATTTTTGAGATACCAAGGTAGGCAAACGTATTATGCCAATGAAAACAGATGAACTCCGTACCGTTAGCCTAGGGTTAATGCCAACCCCTGCTGAAATAGAAGCAGCCTTTCCTATTACTGATGAAATCGCGGAGCATATCGCTCAGTCTCGTCGTCAGGTAGAGGCCATTTTGTCTGGGCAAGATTCTCGTCTTCTGGTTGTTGTTGGTCCTTGTTCTGTACACGATACTGATGCTGCGATGGATTACGCAAAGCGCCTTGTTGCCATTCAGGACAAATACAAAGATGAACTTTGTATTGTTATGCGTACCTATTTTGAAAAACCCCGCACCGTAGTTGGTTGGAAAGGGCTCGTCTCTGATCCGCATCTAGACGGAAGCCTTGACCTTGTTACCGGCCTTCATAAAGCCCGTAAGCTGTTGGTTGATATCAACGCGCTGGGCCTTGCGACGGCGACAGAATTTCTGGATATGATCACTGGCCAGTATCTGGCTGATTTGATCACATGGGGTGCAATTGGCGCTCGTACGACTGAGTCACAGATCCACCGTGAAATGGCCTCTGCCCTTTCTTGTCCGGTTGGTTTTAAAAATGGTACTGACGGCAATATCAAAATAGCCGTCGATGCTATTCGAGCAACGCGTGAGTCTCATCTCTTCTGCTCACCGGCGAAAAATGGTCAGATGACAATTTATCGCACATCGGGTAATCCTTACGGTCACGTCATCCTCCGTGGCGGTAAAATGCCGAACTACCATCAGGAAGATGTTTCTGCGGCATGTGATACATTAGCCTCTTTTGATCTGCCAACACGCCTTGTTGTCGATTTCAGTCATGGCAACTGCCAGAAACAACACAAGCGCCAGCTGGATGTTGCCGCAGATATTTGTGCGCAAATCAAGAGTGGCAGTAATTACATTGCCGGTATTATGGCAGAGAGCTTTATTGAAGAAGGCAATCAGCCCGTGATTGCAGGTAAAGAAAAAGAACTCGTTTACGGTCAGTCAATTACCGATCCTTGTGTAAACTGGGATGATACCGTAACCATGCTAGACATGCTTGCTGCCGCTATTAAAAGCAGTAAGTAATATTGCTATCTTTAGATACAACGCATGAAGCGATGTATCTATTATTTTTGCTAAAATATTGTAAGCAAAAAAAGCTAACCAATAGATTAACAACTAAGGTTGATGACATGCCATCTTTTGATATTATTTCTGAAGTTGATTTCGTTGAAATCAGAAATGCAGTAGACAACGCAAATCGTGAACTCGAAATTCGATTTGATTTCCGTGGTGTTGATGCAAGCTTCAAGCTAGAGAAAGAAGTCGTAAAAGTAACCACTGAATCTGATTTTCAGCTTACTCAACTCGTTGCAATCCTTCGTAGTAACCTAGCTAAGCGTTTTGTTGATGCCCAATCAATGGAACAAAAAGACACTGTTCGTACTGGTAAATCATTTGCCTGTAATGTCGAATTTAAGCAAGGCGTTGAAACCGCAACAGCGAAAAAACTAGTTAAAGCAATTAAAGATGCGAAACTTAAAGTTCAAGCCGCTATTCAAGGCGAAAAAATTCGCGTAACGGCTAAAAAACGTGATGATCTGCAAGCTGCTATGGCACTTGTCCGTGAATCGGATCTGGGCCAGCCATTCCAGTTTGACAACTTCCGCGACTAATCTGCCGAAGCTCAATCAATTCAGCGTAACAGTATAAAGGGAAGGCATCATGCCTTCCTTTTTTCTATATCCAAACCATTTATCACAATTAGTATTACTTACACTTTACTGCTCAGTTTGCTAAAGTAAATCAATGACTCAGCCTGAATCAAACATTGCCAGCCCATGCATATTGACCGCAATTCCCAATACGATAATCCTCTGATCTGGCCCATGATCAGTATTCTGAAAGTCAAACCCACCGGTTGGATGATTCATACCCTGTCAGAAGAGCTGAAACACGAAGGCATACTCAAGACATTAGATGACGATCCGGATAAAGATCTGTTTAAACGTAATTTCTTACTCATGAACGCGTTATACCAATTGCAGGAAATGTTGCTACCTGACCAATGGCTACAGGCCCAGGCTATGGATATCCAGCTGTTAAACAACCTTCCTTCCGATAACCATCACATCGATCTCAATGATCCATTACGTGAGTATTACTTAGATTGGCGTAACTACAATGCCGATCTGGCTTCCATCAAAAACTTGTTATCCTCTTTTTGGAAACGCTATCAACAATATATTGGCTCTGAAAAAGGATATAACCATTGCGGTAAGCGATATTTTGATACGGATACGCAACCAGCAATAGAGGCGCATCATCAGGATCTGGCAATGCTAGAACTGACCAAACACGCAAAACCAGAAGAGATCCGCCGTCAATGGCGAAAAATGGCATTAAGATGGCACCCTGATCGACCAAATGGCAATGCCGAAAAATTCCGAACTGTGTGTGAAGCCTGGCAACGTATACAAAACCATATATAGGTCTTATTTGCTTCATACCTCGTCATATGCGCTTCCTGACCGACAGCACCACTTCGTCAACTTTTTCTAATAAGCTGTTCATCTCCGTTGTCTGTTAACCCGCCGCTACACCCTCTAAACTGATTGCATTCTCTCAGAATCAAATCCTGAGTTAGGCTTTAGGAGGTCATCATGGCGATTAGGCGTATCCAACAAATCATTCAGTCTCACCCTTCTTCAGATGGAGAAGGCGTCAAAATTCAGCGTGTTCATGGTTTTGATAACACGCTATTTTCACCATTTTTGATGATAGATGAGCTTAAATCTGACAACCCCGACGATTATATTGGTGGTTTTCCGCCACATCGCGGCATCGAAACCCTGACCTATATGTTAAATGGCCATTTTCAGCACAAAGATCATATGGGTAACACCGGAGAGCTTCGCGACGGTGGTGCACAGTGGATGTCGGCAGGAAAAGGGGTCATTCACAGTGAAATGCCGGTGATGACCGATGGCAAGCTCCATGGCTTTCAGATTTGGATAAACCTGCCAGCAGCAAAGAAAATGCAGCCAGCGCAATACCACGACTTTCAGCCTGAAGAGATCACAGAGAAGGCATTTAATGAACATAACCTGATCCGTGTAATTTCTGGTGACTTGACCATTAAGGGGGAAACCCTGACCGGGCCGCTGCAGAAGACAGGTGTACCTACCACTATCGCTGACTGGCAAGCGGCAACGGGTGAACAGTTCGGAAGCTGTCTGAATCCAGATTTTCAGGCCTTACTTTATGTTTATAAGGGCGAAATCGAAGTGGAAGGAGCGAAAGTGCAAGCGGGTCAACTGGCCCTGCTGGAGCAAGGCGAAGGCTTATCGTTAACGGCGACAGACGATAGCGGTGTGCTACTGCTCTCAGGGATCCCAATCCACGAGCCTGTTGTTCATTATGGACCCTTCGTAATGAATTCGATGGAAGAGATCAATCAGGCTATCTCTGATTATCAGAATGGGAAGTTAGTTGCTGAGTGATATGCTCTGGCCTTCACTGCTATAAACGACAAAGCCCACTTTCGTGGGCTTTGTTTTATCTCAATATCAGCAAATCTTATAATTAATCATACAACGATGCTTCGCCTTCCGGACGGGTTTTAAAGCGTCGATGTAACCACATATATTGATCCGGAGCCTGCATGATCGATTGTTCAACTACTTTATTGATATAGACCGCAGCAGCATCCGGGTCGTTATGCGGAAAACCCTCTAGCGGCGGTAATATCGTTAAGGTGTAATGGCCAGAATCAGTATCGCGCACCATAGTAAACTGAACAACAGCACAGTTGGATGCGTCCACTAACAGGCTGGTTCCTGTTGTAGTACAGGCATTTTCTACTGCAAATAGTGGTGCAAATGTTGAACGGCGGCGACCATAGTCATGATCGGGGGCATACCAGACACGCTCCCCTCGACGTAACGCGCGCAGCATCTCTTTCACATCTTTACGATCAATCAATGTCCGATTCGAACGCGATCGCCCTTGATACTGAAAATAGTCAAAACAAGGATTGTTATTAGGGCGATAAACGCCCATTCCAGACATTTTTATCCCAAAAGCACGGGCAGCTATTTCCAGATTCATAGAATGAACGGCAACCATAAGTGCACCTTTTCCTTCCTGATCCAGTTTCTTCATATGCTCCATGCCTTCGATAGTCACATGACGATTAACTCGAATATCAGGCCAGAACCAAGCCATACCTGTCTCAAACAATGCAAGGCCGGTATTATCAATATTCTTTTTTATCAGTGTGTCACGCTCACCGTCAGACATATCCGGGAAACAGAGCTCTAAATTACGTTTAATGGTTTTACGTCTTTTCTTCATCAGACGAATAGCTAATCGGCCTATGGCTTGCCCCATGCGAAACTGCATAAAATATGGCAACCAGCTGATCAGGTACATGACCGCAATCAGGATCAGTGTCAGCCAGTAGCGTGGGTGAAAAAACGCTTTGCTAAACGTGGGTGGCGTAAATTTGCTCATAATGAGAAAAACGTTACCTTACTTGTTATTGTTGTAAGTCGACATGAAGAATAAATGGATGTTCATGCTTATGAAAAACAGCATATTATATACCCAAACTATCCCTTTATTAAACCTTGAAGCCATTAACTTCCTCTTGTAAATGATCTGCAAGGGCCGCTAAATCGCGGGTTGAAGCCGATGTCTGCTCGGCGCCTGCTGCCGTTTGATCAGAGATATCATTAATGCGGGTAATATTTTGATTAATCTCCTCTGTTACACTGCTCTGTTGTTCGGCTGCGGTGGCTATCTGAGTATTCATTTCACCAATAAGCCTTACTGCATGTAAAATATCGTCAAGTGACTTTCCGGACAGTTCCGCATTATTAACACTTTCTTTTGCCTGACTTCTGGCAAGATCCATCATCCCGACAGCATTTATTGACCCCGACTGCAATCGAGAGATCATCTGTTGTATCTCTTCCGTCGAATCCTGAGTCCGTTTGGCTAACGTTCTCACTTCATCAGCAACCACAGCAAATCCCCTTCCCTGATCACCAGCCCGAGCAGCTTCAATAGCCGCATTAAGCGCTAATAAGTTCGTTTGCTCGGCAATGCCTCGGATTACATCCAGTACACCACCGATCTCTTGAGAATTCTCGCCTAAGTCATGGATCGCTGACGTTGCTCTGTCGACCTCATCAGCCAGCGTTTGTATTGTATTGACCGTATTTCTAACAATATCCGCACCTTCATTTGCCGCATTATTTGCCAACTCAGAGGTACTGGCTGCTTCAGCCGTATTTTGCGCAACGTCTCTTACCGTTACGTTCATCTGATGAATAGCAGTTGCAATTAACTGGATCTGCTCTTGTTGCAGTAATACATTTGCCGATGTTTGCGCACTCACGACTGAATTCTCTTCCGCAGAGGTTACTAGCTGACTCACTGCTCCACTCGTTTCTACAACCGTATGTTGAAAACGATGCACTATTTTATTTACTGCTTGAGAAATGGAACTCATTTCATCATTACCAGTCTGTTGATTTCTGGCTGTTAAATCCCCTGACACCACTTTATCCGCTATATTTTGCAGGCTATCAATAGCTCGTGATAAACGTCGGATGGTATAACCAGACAGGCTGCCAATGATGACCATAGCGATAACAACAATAATTCCAACTTGCCAGATGAATTTAGTGTTTTTATCCAACGCTTCTATGTAACTTCCTTTGGCCTCGTCAATCTGAATTTCTACAAAGTCTGTTGTCAACTCTTCTATCTGACTGAATGCCGGGTTAATCCTAGTAAGCAGAAACAAATTTGCCTGCTTGTAATCTCCCTTTTCAATTGCCTTTAAAGCCGGTTGAAAACCATCTTTGCTAATCAGATTTACCTGGCCCTGGATGCTATTTACCAAATTCCGTTCTTCGTCACTAAGATCAGAAGAGTTAATTTCATCGACTATTGTCTCCAATAAAAGAAGTGATGTGGCGATATTATCGACGTGTGAAATTGCAGGATGATCGTGCATCGTTGAAAATTCATTATCAGGCGCATGCTGGAAACTAAGCAGCATCTGTGCTCGAATTGATTCTAACGAGCTCAGAAGCTTTCCCGACCGTACCATATGCTGCATTCCCTGACTGTATATGGTTTCCAACGATATGGCGGCCCTGTTCATTCCAATAATGCCCTGAGCACCCAGCAATAAAATAGCAAAAGCAGATGCAATAACAATGACACTCAATTTGACGCGAAGACTGGAAAACCAGGCGTTAGCCGCTGAGGGGCGATTATCTTTATTCAATAAGGGATCAGGTGACCGCATAAATTCTTCCGACATGGTTAACTCCTTATAACCCAAGCATAAATTCTCACAAAACAGTAGTTCATGGATGTTTTTTATGCAAAACAAACACCCTCACTATGCACGCGAGCGCACATTCTATTTGCAACTGGAATATTCAGCGCAAAATACCAATAGCACAGAATCGGAGCCAAATTTTTAGCTAATTGATTTTTAAAATATTGTTTTCATGCATAGGACATCTTGGGGAGCATTGAAAAGAAATCCGACAGTAACCCTGTTGCTGCTTATAAATAGTGATATTCTGCAATTATATTAATCCCATAACTGCACTGATAAAGAAATCGGAATACCCCATTATGACGACCATCAGTAAAACCAAATCCAGCTATTACCGTCGTTTATACATTGCACATTTAATTGAGAATGGCATTACAACTGTTCCCGCGATTATTGACTATACCGGTATGCCAAGGCGAACCGCACAAGACACCATAAAAAGCCTCGCAGATTTAGATATTGTCTGCACATTTAACCAAACTAAAGGTGAACGAAACCGTAGCGGTCAGTATAAGATCATTGATTGGGGTGCGATTAACAAACACTGGATTGCAGAACACCTGACAGATATTAAAGCCGCGTTAGACTATCCGTAAAACGAGGGGCGAGAGGCGACAAACTCGCTCCTCGGCACTGGCTCCTCGTTCCTAAAAAACTAGCGACTCCATGCATAAACCAATACACTCGCCTGCAGAAACGGAGTGCAAGGCACTCATATCTCGATGAATAAGGTTTTGCATTGGAATTATTAACGCTTGATTTTCTTGGCCGGCCATTACGTTTGGAAGGATCGATGGCTGGCTGGCAACAACTCTTCTGGGATAACACCCTGGTATCGCAGCTTAATGCCAATGCAGAGAACAACGATCCTCATATTCATGAGTTTGAACTCAGCAATGGTGAAGAAACAATTAATTGCCGATTGGATATCGTTCTGAGCTGGCAACCATTTCTTATCGAGTATAGTGTCAGAGCCAATGAGCAAGTCATTGCCGACGGCTCTCGAAATGAAAAAGACATCGAACAACAGACACCAAGCACCCCGACCACACCCAAACGTAAATTCAGCCTGATTGGTCTTGCTTCTTTAGGCATGAAAGCATTAAAAAGTGCCAAAATTATCAAAGGGGTGTTAGCAGCAGCCAGCTTGGCGGCTTATTCATGGCTGTTTTCGGTTCAGTTTGCCCTCGCGTTAGTCGCTTGTCTGATCTTCCATGAATACGGTCATATCCGCGCCATGAAATACTTTGGAATGAAAACCAAAGGCATCTATTTAGTCCCCTTTCTGGGAGGCTTGGCCCTGAGTGACGAAAAGATCAATACTCGCTGGCAAGACGTGGTTATCTCGATAATGGGCCCCCTCTTTGGTCTGATCATGTCGTTGCTGTGTATCGTGGCGTACTGGATCACTGACGAAATGTTCTTTGCCGGACTTGCGGTATTCAATGCCCTGTTAAACCTGTTTAACCTGCTGCCAATTCTGCCGTTAGATGGTGGTCACGTTCTGAAAAGCATCAGCTTTTCGATGAACAGTAAAATCGGTATTGCCCTGTGTGCTTTAGCTGCTGTTGGCGGAGTGATCATAAGCTACAAGCTGGGTCTGACCCTATTTGGTTTCCTGCTTGTTATGGGCAGTGTTGAAATCTTGTTTGAATGGAAATACCGCCACCAAAGTCATCTGCTACCACTGAATCGTTATGGTCAGGTTTTCTCTTTTGTCTGGTATATCGGATTAGTGAGTTCGCTGGTAGGTATTATCTGGTATTTCGCCGGCACAGGAGACGCAATGCTCGGTTTGCCGTTACAAGTGTTGGGATCTTAGGGGGTAAGTATCAAGGTTCTAGTGGCGAGTGGCGAGAATAGAGAACCTAGTATCTAGTATCTAGTATCTAGTATCTAGTATCTAGTATCTAGGGACGAGTATCGAGTTACTCGATTCTCGTCCCTTAATTTTTACTTCTTCTTGTCCATCATCGCTTTCAGATCAGCGAATGGATTAAATGTTGCAGCTTCATGATCATTTTCACCCGCTTTAAGCACACTGCCGGTTTGCTGATCATGTTCTGTGTATTTTTCATGCTCATGGTCATGACAGAAAAGGCACAACAATTCCCAGTTACTTCCATCTGCCGGGTTATTGGTGTGGTCATGATCGACATGGTGAACCGTCAGTTCACGAAGGTTTGAATAGACAAATTCTCTAGAACAACGACCACATACCCACGGATAGAGCTTTAATGCCTTCTCTCGGTAACCTTGCTCTTGACGAGCATAACTGGCACTGGTGCCATAAATATCAGACGACATATTTAACCTGTAATTTCGGTACAACTTAATTAAGTTTAACTGATTTCGTCTCACAATACCTGACCAAGTACGCAATGTTGGTACACAATTAAAGCCTTTAAACAGGTAACAACATATATTCTGTGGATAAGAAAATGCCTGTCACGCCATACCCAAACGGTATAGCTTGGCCGTCATGTAATGACAGAGTTATGTAAAAGGCTGGATTGGCTGTAAAATAGACTAAGGCGACGATTCTTCTTGCTTTTTGGGTAAAAAAGGCTTCCCGCTTAGATGTAATACGACATGATTATGTTAATATTCCTCCCAAATTGTTCATAGTGAATCGATTTTTCACTGTTAAGAGTAAATGAATATGGCTTTTGATTTTTCTAATATGACTGTTGATCTATCGGCAATCCCGACTACCATCGATATGGGCCATGCATGGCTGGGTGGTTTTGTATTAATTTTACTGGCGCTTTATATTGCTAAAAAAGGCAAACCAGTTGAAGTTGAAAAAATTGTCGAGAAACAAGTCGAAGTAGAGAAAATCGTTGAGGTTGAAAAACCTGTCGAGAAAATTGTAGAAGTAGAAAAGATCATAGAAAAAATAATTGAAGTTGAGCCTAAACTGAAAACGGCTACGCCTGATGCTGCACTTCAGCTACTGTCACTTCTGCAACAAGAAGCCCGTTTTATTGATTTCATGCAAGAAGACCTGAGAGGTTTTGCTGATGCTGAAATCGGTGCTGCTGCCCGTGTTATTCATGAAGGCGGCCAGAAAGTCCTAAACGAATACTTCCGCTTTGCCCCTGTTCGTTCTGAAGACGAAGAAACGCGCATTACCCTGCCACAGGGCTTTAACGCCTCTGAAGTGCGTCTTACCGGTAATGTCGTTGGCGAAGCTCCTTTCACCGGAACCCTTATTCATCGCGGCTGGAAAGTGACTGAAGTTAAACTGCCTAAACTGGCAGAAGGTCACGATGCAAATATTGTTGCCGCCGCTGAGGTAGAACTGTAATGCAAGAAACACAGGAACATCGTTTTAGCGTTGGTATCGACTTAGGTACCACTCACTGCGTACTGTCTTATGTCGATCTGCACGATGAAGAAGCGCAAGTAAGCGTCATGCCGATCGCTCAACTTACCACACCAGGTAATGTTGAAGAAAAAGATCAACTGCCATCATTCATGTACCAGGCTCACGAGTCTGAGCTTGCAGAAGGCGACACTGCCCTGCCATGGAGTGCGCAACCAAATGCCATCGTTGGTGCAATGGCACGTACGCTTGGTAGCAAAACACCGATTCGACTTATCGCCAGTGCGAAAAGCTGGTTATGCCATGGCGGTGTGAATCGTCGTGATGCCTTCCTGCCGCTGAACAGCCCGGAAGAAGTTGCTAAAGTTTCTCCAGTCGAAGTCACTCGCAACTATCTTGCGCACCTGGCAGAAGCATGGAACGACCAGCACCCTGAAACGCCACTGTTTGATCAGGACGTCACAATCACGGTTCCGGCCTCTTTTGATCCGGCTGCACGTGATCTGACAGCAGAAGCGGCACGCAGCGTGGGCTTTAAGCACATGACGTTGCTGGAAGAGCCACAGGCCGCGGTTTATAGCTGGCTGAAGAACAACCATGATACCTGGCGTGATCAGGTCTCTGTTGGTGACGTGATCCTAGTGGTCGATATCGGTGGTGGTACCACTGACCTTTCTTTAGTCGCAGTAACCGAAGAAGAAGGTAATCTGACCCTGAATCGCGTCGCGGTTGGCGATCATATTCTACTCGGTGGTGACAACATGGATCTGGCGCTGGCTTATCGTCTGAAGATGAAGCTGGCACAAGAAGGCAAGCAACTTCAGCCTTGGCAGATCCAGGCCATTACTCACGCTTGCCGTGATGCCAAAGAAGCTCTGCTAAGTGATGCAGAACTTCAGGCTGTGCCAATTGTAGTCCCAAGCCGTGGCTCTAAGCTACTTGGCGGCACCCTGCAAACGGAACTGACACAAGAAGAAGTTCAGCAAACGCTAGTTGAAGGTTTCTTCCCTCGCAACAGCATTGAAGAACATCCGGTAGAAATGCAGCGCGGCGCCCTGACTCAGATGGGTCTGCCCTATGCGCAAGATGCCGCCGTATCTCGCCATGTTGCCGGCTTCCTAAGCCGTCAGTCTTCAGCGGTTGATGAACTGTTCGAAAAATACGACCAGCTACACGAAGGCTTTATCCGCCCGACCGCTATCCTGTTCAACGGTGGTGTACTGAAGTCTGAACTACTGTCTGATCGCCTGCTTTCAATCATCAACAACTGGCTGACCACAGCGGGTAATGAAGAAGCGAAGCTGCTGGAAGGTCTGGACCTTGATCTGGCGGTTGCTAGTGGTGCCTCTTACTACGGCTCTGTTCGCCGAGGCAAAGGCGTACGCATCCGTGGTGGTATTGCAAGCAGCTACTACGTTGGTATCGAAAGCTCAATGCCGGCCATTCCAGGTATGGAGCCACCTCTGGAAGCATTGTGTGTGGCACCGTTTGGGATGGAAGAAGGCACTCACGCTGAAGTACCAAGCCAGGAATTTGGTCTGGTTATTGGCCAGCCGGTTCAATTCAAATTCTTTGGTTCAACGGTACGCCGTGAAGATCCCGCCGGTACCCACCTTGACTGGTGGCAACCAGAAGAACTGGAAGAACTTCCTGCTATTCAGGTAACTCTTCCTGTTGCTGATGGCCGCACTGCTGGTGAAGTTGTTCCTGTTCCTCTTGCTTCCCATGTGACGGAACTCGGTACGCTGTGCCTTGAAGCAATACCGACCGACGGTGGCCAGAAATGGCAGGTTGAATTCGACGTACGCGAAAAGTAATTCCTACCTTATAACGGCGCATCTTGATGCGCCGTTATTTTTCATCGTACTGTTATTCCGAAAAATATAAATATAACATTGAAGATACCATCCTGTAGGGAATTCACTGCCACCAGCCATATTCGGCGCTCAAAGCCATTCCGTAGTGAACACCTGAATTCAGGATCAACTCTGGAGTAAACAATGTCTTCACCCTCTTCCCCTCGTTTTCTTGTTGGTATCGATTTAGGCACCACTCACACTGTTGTCGCCTATTCACCAATCGATGACGATCTTGAATCCAGCCCAATAAGCATTTTTGAAATTGATCAGCTAATCGCACCTGGTGAAGTTGCCCGTAAACCGCTGCTTCCCTCTTTTCGTTATCACCCTGCATCAGGGGAAATGAACGTAGCCGAGTTAGTCTTGCCTTGGGATATTCAGCCCGTCGCCGGTGAAATTGAGAACGTGATCATTGGGGAATTTGCCCGTGAACTTGGCGCAAAAGTAGAAGGCCGTCAGGTCGTCAGTGCCAAAAGCTGGCTATCCCATACCGGTGTTGACCGCACCGAAGCCATTTTGCCTTGGTCTTCAAATAAAGGGGCTTCGAATAGCGTAAACACTAGCGTCGAAAAAGTTTCCCCTGTTGTTGCCAGTGCCAGTTATCTCAATCATGTACGTCAGGCATGGGATTACCATCACCGGGATGCAGTATTACGCGAGCAGGAAGTGGTGATCACCGTTCCCGCTTCTTTCGATGAAGCCGCACGGGCATTAACGCTGGAAGCGGCCGCTATGGCTGGTCTGCCAAACGTCCTCTTGTTAGAAGAGCCGCAAGCAGTTTGCTACGACTGGTACACCCAAAATAAAGATCAGGCCGAAGAATTATTAAAAGACATTCCATTGCTGATGGTGTGCGATGTCGGTGGTGGTACAACCGACCTCAGCCTGATCAAAGTCAGCTCTAAAGACAACAAACTGGCACTGGATCGTATCGGCGTGGGTGATCACCTGATGCTAGGCGGCGATAACCTGGATCTTGCCCTCGCCCATAAAGCAGAGCAACGCCTGCATGGCAGTGCGAAGAAACTCAGTGCTGCAGGCCTGTCAAAACTGATCCAGCAAACCCGTAAGGTTAAAGAGCAGTTACTCTCTGACAATGCGCCAAAAACGGCCAAAGTCACGTTATTGGGCAGTGGCTCTCGCCTGATCGGCGGCGCTAAAAGCATCGAGCTAACCCGTGAAGAAGTCCATAATATTGCGCTTGATGGCTTCTTCCCACAGACAGAATTTAGTGATCAACCCAGCCATCGTCAGGCTGCCGTGGTTGAATTTGGCCTGCCTTATGCTGCCGATCCGGCAATCAGCAAACACCTTGCCCAGTTCATTGATCTGCACAATAGCGTATGCCGTGAGGCCTTAGCTGACCATGACGCGCTAACCGCGAACAACAGTGAATTAGTTGAAGATCAGCCGATCATTCCTTCCGCAGTACTATTGAATGGCGGCGTGTTTAACAGCCCATTATTATCAGAACGCGTATTAAACATCGTTTCTAACTGGCGAGGTGACAGTGTCACTGAACTTCAAAACCCACACCCCGATCTCGCAGTAGCTTATGGCGCTGTCGCCTACGCCAAAGCCCGTCACGGCGCTCAATTAAAAATCGGCGGGGGCTCTGCACGTTCTTTCTTCTTAATGCTGGAAGATAAAAAGAAAAGCAAACAAGGTCTGTGCCTGCTGCCTAAAGGGATCGATGAAGGTACTGAAGTACGACTTGATCAGCGCAAATTTGCCCTCACCCTCGGCGAGCCTGTCCGCTTTAATCTGGTCTCTTCAACAGATGACAGCCATACCAAAATTGGTGAGCTTGTCACTTTTGATAATGACAGTGATAACGAAAGTTTTGTCACCCTTCCTCCTTTCATTGCAACGCTTGAAAGCGAACGAGATCGTGCCGAGCTTGCTGCTAACCAGAAAGATCGCGAAGAAGTGACCCTGGCCTGTCAGCTCACCGAAGTCGGTACCCTGCTTATCGAATGCGTTAGCATAAACGACGACAGAAAACGCTGGAAAGTTGAGTTTGGCATTCGAAAAGATCTGGCACGCTTAAATCGCAACAAGGGTGATTCCACTCTCGCCCAATCGATCCTTCCAGCCCGCATGGAAGATGCTATTGACGCAATTAAGCTGGTATATGGTGGCACTACCAAAAAGACCAACAACAAAGCGATCAAAACGCTGCGTAACGATTTGGATAAGCTATTAGGCAAACGCGACACTTGGGAAACACCATGCTTGCGAGAGCTGGCAAATACCCTGCTAGACAGCAAGAAACGTCGCCGTCGTTCAGACATCCATGAAAGAAACTGGTTAAAGCTGACTGGCTTCACAATGCGGCCAGGTTTTGGCTATCCCTCTGATGAATGGCGTATGGAACAAATCTGGCCGCTCTACCAGCATGGTGTCCAGTTTAGCGATAATACTCAGACCTGGAGCGACTGGTGGACATTCTGGCGTCGTATTGCAGGCGGTCTGACCCAGGAACAACAACTGGTGATCTTTAAAGATATCGCTAAATACATCAGCCCGAGTGCAACGCGTAACAGTAAATTGAGCAAAGAGATGCAAGAACGCAGTTATGAAGACATGGTGCGTCTGGCTGCTTCTCTTGAGCATTTGCCGTTTGAAAATAAGCTGCAATTGATTGAATCAATCTTTGGCCGCTTACAAAAAACACAATATTCCCAGGCACACTGGTGGGCAATCGGTCGTATCGCAACCCGTAGCCCGTTCTACGGTAGCGCACATAACTTATTGTCTCCTCAGCATATCGGCTACTGCTTACCTGAGTTAATGGATTTCGACTGGCGTAAAGATCCTAATATTGCCTTTGCTGCGGTGATGATGTGTCGTATGACAGGTGATCGTACCTTAGATATCGATGAGCAAAACCGCAATAAAGTCATTGCCAAGCTGAAGGCCTGTAAAGCTCCGGAAAGCTGGATTCAAATGGTATCGGAAGTCAAAGTACTCACCGAAGCTGAAACCAAACGGGTATTTGGTGATGCCCTACCAACGGGATTACGTTTGATTGATTAAGCTTACGTTAGGGTTAGCTTGTTACGCTACAACTTAATAACAACTTAGTTGAGCTTTAAGCACGTTGAAAACTTGCTTAAAGCTTATCAAATGAAGATTTAGTGGGTAGAGCCATGACCAATTCTCAATTTCATTTAATTGCTCAACGTATCTTTAAATCCGAAGGCCAGCGTACAGCCGTTGCTGCGGTGATCTTTGATGGATTTTCAAGCTATGAAGCAGAAAAACGTTTTGAGTTACCCAAAGGTACACTTTCTCGTAATGTAAAAAAGTACCGGGATGAAGTAAATTACATCAAAGATGTCGCTGCGGCTTAATCGATTCGCTTAGTTGCTCATTGATAAAAACGGAGAGCATGATGCTCTCCGTTTTATACTCATATGTAATGTTGTCTCAATCTTATCAGCGACTCATCCCAAAGCGCTCTGCAATATCATCAGAGCCTCGAAGTTGGGCACTCAAATAGAACAAACCGCCGCTTGACAGCAACAAGGCAACGAGTGTTACTGGCCCTAAACTGAAGAAATCCGTTACCGGGCTATCACCCACGAGAATGTTAAATGGCAGATGATAGATATCGCTGAGAAAATCACCCACGCTACTTGAACCCAATACCATATAGGTCAGCACATTTATCATCAGCACAGCAACAAATAACGAGATCAATGGATGGCTGGTGATCTGTGACAATGCCAACAATAAGCAGGCAATCGGCAACAGGGCCAAACTGACCAAAACCATTCGGCCGAGGAATTCGAACCAATGCGTTACCATAGCCAACAAGCTAATGGATGATGATGCCTGCATATCGACGGGCAACAACCAATTGGCTAACAACCACACGATCAAGTCTGAAAACAGCAATAGTAATGAAGCAATACACGGAATAACAATTAGAGCAAAAACCAGTTTAACAGCTATCGCCAGATTATCGGTAACGGGCATTGAACGCCAAAACATCAAACTACCTTCCTCACGTTCCTTGCGTAATGTTTTCGGTACATAGGCAAAAAATGACACCACCGAGACCATTCCAGCCACGATGACATTTATTTTACCAATGATCCCGGCAAAACCGGTGACAGTCGCTAAGCCAGTCCAGGTATAATCACCTGATATTTGAAAATAAATATTGCTGTTATCGCCGCTCATTAGCAGCGCAAAAATAACCACAGCAAATAATCCAAGGAAGATCGTCAGTCGAGTAACGAGTTTATGCTCGATTAACTCTTTCTCCAGCATATAAATAACAGGGCTCACTTTAACGCCTCCTGCTGTTTTGCAATAAATACATCGGCCAGACCGGGTTGAGATATTATCCCATATGGCATCAAGGCTTCCCGCGACACATTTTCAAATAGTAATGAATGTTGGCCCAGTCCCGATTTTTGATAGATCGGCTTCAATGCCTGAGCTTCTGCCAGATTGTGCTGCTCTACCGTCAGCAATGTATATTGTGCTTCCACTTGTTCTAACGGCTCCTGCAAAACCATCTCACCTTTGCGCAACACCAGTACATCGCTTAACAAATGTTCAATTTCAGACACTTCATGACTGGCAATAATCAACGCCCTATCCCCATCGTGAAACCATTCCATTAAATAACGATAGAAAGTGTCTCGGTAGATTAAATCCAGGCCTAGCGTTGGTTCATCCAAGATCAGCACTTTTGCATCTGTCGACATTACCACCGCTAAATGCAGCTGCACTTTCATGCCTTTCGATAGACTGCCAATCTTGCTACTGCTTTTAATATCCGTTTTACTGAGAAAAGCCCTCATTCTCTCAAGATCAAAATGAGGGTGAACACCCGACATGTACTTCAGTAACTGAGATACCTTCATCCACTCTGGTAATACTGCAACATCCGAAATATATGCCAGATTTTCTACAATACGCGCTCGGTCTTTTTTAGGTGATAAACCAAATATCATCAGCTCACCATCATAGTCATGTGCGCCAAGTAACGACTTAATTAACGTCGATTTGCCTGCGCCATTATGGCCCAGTAGACCTAATATCTGGCCAGCTTTTAACTCAAAACTAATGCTCGATAATGCCTGTTGCTGTCGATAAGACTTACCCAGTTTTTCAGCTTTTATTAATACGTCCACGTCTTACACTACCTGATTCTATATTGTTCAAGTGCCTGAACCAGTTCATAGGCTGATAAACCAATTCTGTTTAATTTCTCTGCTAATTCAGGAAGCTCTTTATCAAGGAAGTGCTGCTTCTGACTTTTTAGAATCATCTCGACAGCACCCGTTAATACAACCATCCCTTGTCCGCGCTTTTTCTCAATGAAACCTTGATCAACTAACTGCTGATAACCTTTCATTACAGTCAGATGATTAATTTTCAGATCTGCAGCAACTCCCCGGACCGAAGGCAACATACTCCCTTCAGGCCAGATACCATCGGCGATCTGGCCGATAATGCGTTGGCTTAACTGTTTATAAATCGGCAGTTCATCGCCCCAGTCATTCATCTGTTAACTCATCTATCACACCCACTGCTATAGTGATATATAACACCAAAACAAACAGAAGCCAAGACCGTTAGACTAAAACCACAGCGAAAAGTACAGGAAGTGCAGGAAGTGCAGGAAGTGCAGGAAGTGCAGGAAGTGCCAAGATATGGTTAATCAACTTCAATATGCAGAGTTCATCGAGAGTTCCCAGAAAAAATCCTGAATCTCGCATCTTGAGGTCGTTTGGGTATATAAAGAGGGGAAGGCAGAAACGTTAAGATAAGGCGCTAAATAATCGATTCGGCGCCCTATTCACAATATTTAAATGTGGGAAAATATCAATACCGGCCAGCGGCAGTTCCACCCAATACACAATCACAAAAAATCACATACAAACAAGGTACGAGACTCTCATCCCAACCAGCAGAATTAAGGATAGTAATAAACACCGCGGAAAATCAAATCAGGTTCGCATATATCTCTGTATGTAATATTAGACATTACAATAAATACCAACAGTTAATGGCAAATATGCAAGTTAATGTGTAATAGTCCAATTACAATCAAAGACCAATAAATACGTTAATACCTCACCACAGATGAGTAAGCCATTGATTTCGCGTTGGATTGTGTAAACAAGCTGGCTATTAGTCTAAAAACTATTCATCTTTGGCGAGTAATTCATCAGGCTGAACCCCGTCTTTTTCCATTAATGCTAGAATTTCATTCATCCGCACCTGACGTGCTTCTTCTTTGAATTCATGCAATACAGCAATAAGGTTATTAATTTTATGCAGGGGCATCCGCTTAATCACCGCTTTCTGGCGACCTGGGACTTCGTCTGCAAAATCGATCAAAGCCTGACGGTAATCAGTACGCTCTTCTTTTATACCGTTTCCCGACTCAACATTTTTTAACATTGCACTCAGCGCTTTTTCTGCAGCTGCAAAATTATCCATGAAATACCTCTTAAATCATACGAAGCAACCACTCAGAGTTCGGCAAAACCCAAAGGATTGTATTAATAATTATTCCCTACAATAGAAGCTTTTCAGCGTAGGCAACCTGGTTCTAGAAAGTGTCAAATTAAATAAATTAACAACCTCATATGAAAGGAAGAGGTTGGTAACGGCCTTGCCAACGAACAAACCAACCAAGACTGATACCTGGTTACTTTGTAATTATAATTGATATTTGTGGTTTGATGCCAAAAAGACAGTCAATTTAAGCAAATATACCTCCAGACGAGGCCTATGTGAACTTAATTTTATCTGAAACAGATAAATAGTCCAAAAAATGTCACGATATGGCAAAAATAGTCGGCGCACAATTGAATAATCTGACTCCCTGACCACATTTGACTCTCGTCAGTTATTCTCATTTAAAGACATTCTTAATCATCAAACTGGCACTCAATTATCAGACAGTACTACTATCCTGCCTACCTGCCGATAGCCTCTAGTGATGATCTTTTGGGTTGTACCATCGCTAGCCAATGAGTAATAGCAATCCTTATATACCAAAGCCGCTGTGTTCTGCATCACTAATTTCAATTATTTTATGAGCAGCTTCAAGTATTTAGTATGCAGGCTTCGTAACATTTGATAATGTGCTTAACAGAGAACATGGCTTTTTGGCGGACATTAGCGCAGTTTGGTAGCGCACAACTCTGGGGGAGTTGGGGTCGCTGGTTCGAATCCAGTATGTCCGACCAAAACGTCATTTTTATCCCTGAACACCATTCAACAGCCTACTCTACGACTTCTATACCATTTATTAAACATTGCTATACATACCCATCAATAAGTGCGATCTATAGCCCCCAACCATAAGATACTCCGCCATATGCAATCAATTCCGATTGAAAAAATGCAAATATGGTAACCCTGTCTCAAAAATTTACTATATCTCTAAATTTCATTTTCACAGTACAGCAAACTAAAAAAACTCGTAGTACTATTTGTAAGTCTTAATAATTGTCAAAGACATACTAATCATAAGAGGATAATGCTATGGGGGATCTTCCCAAGTGTGACGTATGCGACCAGTCAGACGAGTTTCTTGTTACGGACAAAGGAGTCTACATCTGTATTTGCGGTCATCAGTTCAAGATAGGAGAACACCCACAATCAGCAATTGTAAAACAACCGAGTGGTTATCTTAAAACACTGCAATCACACTATGTTCACTAACCAGTTAGCCGATAGTAATCAAGAACTGACAAAGCGCTTCGGGTTAAATAATAGTAAATAAACACCTTTATCTAGTAAAAACCAAAATAAAAATAAAAGCTGCTATACCCATTACATTGCTGTGGAAACAAAATTACCATTGCTCCCTCACCGGGAGCACTTCCCTCCATAATAACCTTGCCATTCAGAATAATCACCGCTCTCACACCACTACTCATTATGAATGCAAAACTCACATAATCAGTCATTTTCGACCGAATTGTTACACGTATATGACAACAACTTTCACTTAATCCAGTAATTTGACCTGCCTATTCAGTTAAAAGCAGGTTAAAAACCTGTTAAACATGAAATGCACAGCGTTCTAAATCACAAATTTATCCTTACTCACAAAAAAACACCAATCGCATGATATTTATAGTTTTTTTACGTTTAATTATATTCATAGCGAATTTGTTGCATTGCAATCATTCACAAAGTGTGACTTAGGTCGCACTAACAAATCAGAATTTCATGCTAACTTTCAGCGCCTTCTTTAGGCGATACTATCGATTCTATGTTTCACATTTGTAAATGCAACGAGTTGATCAACCCGTTCATTTGTGAGCAATAACAAAATATAAATCCAGAATCGTATTCACGAACAGTCACTGAAATTGACGTTCCAGTTCGCTCAATCAGCAGATGCTGGCTGAGCCTTAGTTACAGGAAAATTTTATGAGTGTTACGAATGAAACTTGGTTAACATCACTGAACGACAGTCTGATGACCGTCATCGGTGCTATTAACGGTGTTCTATGGGGCCATCTTCTTATTTACCTACTTGTTGGTGTAGGTATCTATTTCACTTTACGTTTAGGCTTCATTCAGATCCGTCAGTTCAGACATGCCGTTACTGTATTAAAAAACGGTAAAAACGCAGTTAACGGTATCAGTTCTTATCAGGTGTTCTGCACCTCGATGGCCGCACGTGTAGGTACCGGTAACATGGCCGGTGTAGCTGTTGCGCTTGCCGTAGGTGGCCCTGGTGCTATTTTCTGGATGTGGGTAATTGCCCTATTCGGTATGTCTACTGCTTTTATCGAGTCAACTCTTGCTCAGGTATATAAAGCTAAAGACGTTGATGGCCAATATCGTGGTGGCCCGGCATACTATATGGAAAAAGGACTGGGTCAGCGTTGGATGGGGTCACTATTCTCAGTGTTCCTGATCATTGCTTTCGGCTTAGTGTTCAACGCTGTTCAAGCCAACACTATCACCGATGCACTGAACCACTCTTTCGGTTTCGATGAAACGGTTATGGGTGTGATCATTGTTATCGCATCAGCTTTCTTCATCATGGGTGGCCTGACTAAAATTGCACAAGCATCAGCTCGCATCGTACCAGTAATGGCCATTGGCTACCTGGCAATTGCACTGGTTATTGTAGTAATGAACCTCAGTGAGCTACCTGCTGTGATCATGCTAATCGTTAAGAGTGCATTTGGCTGGCAAGAAGCAGCATCTGGCGGTGTGGCTTATACGATAGCTCAGGCAATGCGTAGTGGTATTGCTCGTGGTCTGTTCTCTAACGAAGCTGGTATGGGTTCTGCTGCAAACATTGCAGCAAGTGCAACGCCAAACCCTAACCACCCTGCATCACAGGGTTTCGTTCAGATGCTAGGTGTCTTTGCTGATACTATTGTTATCTGTACGGCATCTGCTGCAATGATCATGCTATCAGGCGTAATGGATCAACCAGATGCGGCTTCCGGTATCGGCCTGCTTCAGCAAGCACTAACCAGTGAGTTAGGCGGTTGGACGACATACTTCATGGCAGCAGCAATCATCCTGTTCTGCTTCTCGTCTATCATTGCTAACTACAGCTATGCTGAAACGAACATCATGTTCTTAAATGGCAATACCAAAAAGGGCTTGTTCATCTTCCGCCTGGCGGTACTGGCGATGGTAATGTTTGGTTCTGTGGCTTCTTTGCCTGTTGTCTGGAGCCTTGCTGATGCCTCTATGGGTATGATGGCGCTGATTAACATTGTGGCGTTGTTGTTGTTATCTAAGCTGGCAATCAAAGTGATCAAAGATTACGAAGTTCAGCTGAAAGCGGGTAAAGTACCAGAATTCGACCGCTCTAAGTTCCCAGAGCTGGACGAGCTAGATGGTGCATGGCATCCAGAAGGTGCTGAGCCATTAGCAGCGACGAAGTAAGCTATCGCTAAAAACTGATTCAGATCGAACGTAATAAAAAGCCAGCAGAAATGCTGGCTTTTTTATTACACATTAAGTGTTAATCAAATACTTGGTTACTAAAGTGTAAACATTTAGCATCATCCATCAGCTGAGCAAATCCATCTTTCTTTATTTGCATTAAATAGGCATGATCACCCGCTTCAAGATAAAGTTCAGACTGTTCCAACAGACATTCATCGTACACCCTATCCATATGATAAGCCTGCGCTACTGGCGGGACTGCGCCGTGTTCACAGTCTTTAAATAATTCAAAAACGTCTTCTTCTTTCATCAAATGGAACTGTCGGTGTAATAATTCATTCAGCGTATTTAAATTAATTTTATGGCTGGCAGGCAAAATAGCCATCAACTTGCGACTTTCATGATCTTCAAGTATCACCGCTTTGACGACTTGAGTTAACGGGATATTCGACGCAATGGCCGAGCTTAGGGAATTAAAGCTCCGTGCATGTTTCAGTAATTCATAATGGACATGGGCTTTATCCAGATAGGCACTTACTCTTGGTACAACACTCATGAGTCGATCTCCTTAAAAGTAGTAGCCCTAAAATTATAGTTCGAAGAAATGAAAATGCTCCGCTATATCGGTGATGTTTCTTACCGATAATTAATTAATATTTAAGTCATTTATTTTTAACTCACTTCTTCGTGTCACCCATCCTTAAAAGAGGATTAGCTTATACTCAAGTAACCTCAAGATGCTCGTTTCAGCGAGAAGATACGGATAAAAACAACCTACGCCCTAGATTGCCTCGGGGGGGAGTAGTTAGCCGAATGATTACATTTATCAATGCTTTCAATATATTTAACACTACCTTATTAACAACAAAAATAATGGACTATGAAAAGGACTCTCTCTACCCTTGCGCTGATGGCGGCCTTGCCTGCCACAACCCTACCCGCGATGGCTGCTCCATCCATCACTGTTGCAACCCCAACCAATAGTCGCGACTATCCCTTATCTGCTGACAGCCCGCTAGTCGTGCCGCTAAATAAAGCAGAGTACACCCTGACAGTCTCAGGCCTGGAAGGCGACTGCACAGCAGAGCCTGTAACAAAAGTAAAATTTAACCAACAGTTAGGACTCAACTGTGGTGAAAACACAGCACTGCCAATAAAAATTCGCTTTTCCGGTGACTATGCATTTCACTTCGATGCCAACGCCAATACCCTGCTGATTAAACGCCAGCCTAAAAAAAGCAAAACAGAATTCAAACGCCCGCTGCCAAAAGTTAGCTGTGATGTTTATTCCGGTGGTGAAATCTCAGTCAGATTGGAAGATACATTCCCAGACGGTACCTGGCTGCGTGATGCTTACAGCGGTAATAAGGCCAAGGTCAAAAACGGACAAATAGCCTTAACTCCTGCGGCGGAAAGTGGCGGCCTGTTACTGCTTGAACCCGTAGAAAAAGTCAATCCAGAGCCTCAAGGTTTTGAATGGCGCAACGCTAATATCTACTTTGTGATGGTCGATCGCTTTAACAACGGCAACACTGAAAACGATCACAGCTATGGCCGCAAGAAAGACGGTAAAGACGAAGTAGCGACTTTCCATGGCGGCGATCTGGCGGGTATAACCGCTAAGCTGGATTACATCAAAAGTCTGGGTACAAATGCCATCTGGCTCTCGCCTATTGTCGAGCAAGTCCATGGTTTTGTCGGCGGCGGTGAAAGCGGCTCCTTCCCATTTTATGCTTACCACGGCTACTGGACGCGTGACTTCACCCGGCTGGATGCCAACTTTGGTAGCGAGGATGATTTACAAACCTTAGTAACAGAAGCCCACAAGCGCGGCATTAAAATTTTAATGGATGCGGTCATAAACCACCCAGGTTACTCCACCCTGGCGGATCTGCAAAACCAAGGGATCAAGGTAATTAATCCTGAATCGGAATTGCCTTCAAACTGGGGCGACTGGAAACCGGGCAAGGGAGAGAACTGGCACGGTTATCATAAAAACATCGACTATTCATCACCTAACTGGGCAAACTGGTGGGGTGGCGATTGGGTACGTGCAGGGCTACCGGGCTACCCTGCCCCGGGATCTGGCGATCTGACTTTAACCTTAGCAGGCTTGCCTGATTTCAGAACCGAGTCAGAAGACGTTGTAAAACCACCGCAATGGCTGCTGAATAACCCAGGGACACGCGTTGTTAATCGTGACAACTACCGGGTTGCTGACTATCTGGTTGAATGGCAGTCAGATTGGGTAAAACGCTTCGGTATCGATGGTTTCCGTGTAGATACAGTGAAACACGTAACAGGGGATGTGTGGAAACAGCTAAAACAACAAGCTACAGCCAGTCTGGAAACGTGGCGAAAAGACAACAAGGTTGAGAGTAACACCCCGTTCTGGATGATGGGCGAAGTGTGGGGGCACGGCCCTAGCCGCAGTTTTTACTATGACGACGGTTTTGATGCCCTGATCAACTTTGACATGCAGAAAAAAGTCGACCCTGGGGCGTTCTGTTTCAGTGAAATGGCAGATACGTATCAATATTATGCCGATAACCTGGCTAAAGATCAGGATTTTAATGCAGTCAGCTATTTATCTTCCCACGATACTGAGTTGTACTTTAATCGCTATAAATCATTTGAGATGCAACGTGGTGCGGCAACTGCACTACTGCTGTCACCAGGTGCAGTTCAAGTCTACTACGGTGATGAAGTCGCTCGTGAGCATGGCCCTTATGCCGATGATTTCCATCACGGTACCCGCTCTGATATGAACTGGAAGCCCGATACTGAGCGCCAGAGTTTACTCAAACACTGGCAAAAACTGGGGCAATTCCGCCAGAGCCATCCCGCTATAGGTGCTGGTCAACCCAACGTTCTACCGCAGGATCAAGGCTACGCCTTTAGCCGTGAGTTGAATGGCGACAAGGTCGTTGTCGTATTTGCAGGTAAACAAAAATAAACCCCGGCTGATTAAGCCAATCGGGATAATTATCCTGATTGGTATTAAATCTTTTTCAGGACCGGACACTTCATTAATAAATAAAGCCAGCTATGCAGCGCATAGCTGGCTTAGTTTAAAACGGTCAAAGTCCGTCATCCCAGAAACCGCCAAACTACCTCTGTAACTTGCAGTCTTTCTCAAAACTCACCAGGCGGTTATCAGGGATCCATCATGCACGGAAGGTTCAGTGGACTGTGGATCCCCGATAATCGCTACTGTAAATCCAATCGATAATGAAAAGATCAGCATTAAGCGCTTTAATGGATGACAAAGAGCAAGGATGACAAAACTCTCAGTTTAATCTTGAAGATTACGAATAGCGTCCCAGCCTAGTCAGCAAATACATTCTGCAGCTGCTTATTCACGGCCTCTTTATCAAAGACTTTCGGATCAAAGCCTTCTTCGTCCCAGCCAAACCATTCAAGCTGTTCCTGGTCGTCTGGTTTTTTTGATTTATAAGCCTTCAGTAACTCTTGATAACCGGGTATGCCACCACAGTCTTCAGGCGGACACATATTTTTTCCTGCGGTCACTATTGGAGTTAAACAATCCCTTTTATTAATTTTTTCCAGCGTGATCGTATGGTGCCAATTATCACCAAAATCATAGGTATAATGAATACTGTCAGTTGGTTTCTTTAATAAGCTACCCAGAGGGATGGCAGCAAGCTCGTCAAAGCCTTCATCATCGCTATCAATATCTCCATCAACATTGCCGTTAAAATCTGGCGAATATCGGGTTCTTCCTTTTTGGAACTCAAATAAATGGGTATCGTCCCAGCCCATCACGACCTGAACCACGGTATGCAAATCAAGTAAGCTGCATTTATTACTGACGGTAAACCGGCGCCATACTGCCGGGCTGACATCGTTTAACTCAATCTTAAGCACATACCCGTGGCCTGATTGCATGGCCAACTTGTTCGTGGTTAAAAAAACTGCCTGTTCATCCATAACAGATAGTGATTGTTCCGCTAATTGCTCCAGTAATGGCAGCTTCTTGCGTTTCAGATCGTTAACCAGAAGATCGTAGGCACAAAGCATAAAGAGCTTCTCATCATCAGCCAGAAGATCCGATTCCAGCTGATAACGACACAGCAGCCCACTCAGCACCAGGCGTTTTGCCAGATAAGTCCGATCGGCCAAATAGACCTTATTGATCACATCTCGCACAGTTTTACACCCGGCAGGCAGATCAATTTCAAACCAGGTCTGTGTAATAGGATGATTTAAAATCATAGCGCTACATGATCGAACCAGGTTGATCTCACGTTCAGACGGATCCGACTCAAACTCCTTAATCACATCCAGCAGTCTAACTGGTTGTGGTTGCCCCCAAGACAAAGGCACCCGTGCAAGTAACATCAGTGTTTCAATGTCGAGCCAGGTACCTGCCTTTTGTCCAACAGCCAGCAACCAGGGAAACACCTTTGCAGGGTAATCCATAGAAACCGCCATAGAACCCACATCTTCTGCTGCCATGCTTTTCAGTTGGTGCCACTCTTCCATGTCAACTTCAGGACGGTACATTCCATCAATAATCCCCAGATCCAGGCGCAACATACCGCTCCATATGGAATACTCAGTATCCCGTTTTAACAGCAGCATTAGCACTATGGTATCCTGACCATCAGGCATAGAAGCCTGCACTTCCACCACCTCGGTCTCATTCTCATCATGTTTTTGTGCGCGAAGGGTGAGACGTTGCCAACGTTCAAGATCTGCTTTCACACTACCAACAGCGTGGTAACGCAGAAGACTAAGATACTTAATATTCGACAGTTTTGACCACTCGCTATCTGGCAGCTGCTGCAAAAAATCCTGAACTTCGACTCTGACATTTTCATCCTGATGAGCAAGTAATATCACCGCCGCATCAAGATACCAGTGAAGTTCCGACACAATGCTCAGGAGCTGTGTAATCCCCCCCTCAGGTAGCATGGCTAATTCACTCATCATTAACAGCACAAAATCTTCGCCATTTTTAATACCTGACGCATGAATATGGCTTATCAAATCTTCAGGTGAATCAATAACATTGGTGCCAGCATGATTGGCGTTATCCGCATAGATTTCCTGCAACCAGCTCATAACCTCTGCTGGAACTGTAATCTGGTGGCTTTTCAACACCCTGACAACCTGATAGGCACAATCTGGATGAATCTTGTCATCTTCCAGCAGGGCTATCAGAACCGCTGAAACTATTTCATTAAACTGATGAAACAACTCAGGATCATTGCGTTTCAACAGATAGAAGTGGCCAGCTGAACATTCAAGCCACTGCAGTAATAATTCAAATTCATCACTCTCAACATCATAGGGGCTGGTACAACCCATGGTGACGATATAATTAAGGGACAGCGGGCTTTCCAGCAGCAACTGAATGTCTTGTGGTAGAACAGACAAATCCTTTGCTGCATTTTTCTCAAGAAAATCTTCGAAGGCACCTATGAATGTTGATAATTCCACGATGTTTACTCTGTGTGTTGAAATAAAAGATATTTGTCATAAAGCCCGCAAAACCAGTGACTCTAACGTGCGGCATTGTAAACAAATCAAAATCAGATCTCAGGTGGCCAAATACTGCTCCCTGCATTGAATGTGTTAAACAGTATAGACAACCCAGCGGTACGGTGTTTTTCAAGATATAAACCAAACAGATACATCAATATAACATGTGCAGCAAGTTTACTATCAACCCTTGTTTTTTATGACTGTTAGATCACAGCACTCACTCTCCAAACAGATATAGTGACGTGGTATACAAAAGGAGAGCGATATGTCGTACCCCATTATTCTTGATTGTGATCCAGGTCATGATGATGCCATTGCATTGATCCTGGCTTGTGCCAGTCCAGAACTTGATATTAAAGCCGTTACCACCAGCGCAGGAAATCAAACGCCCGAGAAAACCCTCAACAACGCATTACGTATTCTGACCTTAGTTGGCAGAACAGATATTCCTGTTGCTGGCGGCGCGCTCAAGCCCCTTTCCCGCGAACTGATCATTGCCGACAATGTGCATGGTGAAACCGGATTAGATGGCCCGGTATTACCCGACCCCGGCTTTAAGCCACAACCGATCCATGCCGTTGAATTAATGGCGAAAATTCTGCGAGAATCAGAAACGCCGGTGACACTGGTACCGACAGGACCACTGACCAATATCGCCCTGCTACTGGCGGCCCACCGTGAACTGCACGAGAAGATTGAACAGATTGTTCTGATGGGAGGTGCCGCCGAAGCCGGTAATTGGACGCCAGCGGCCGAATTTAATATTTATGTCGATCCTGAAGCGGCAGATATCGTCTTTAAGTCAGGTGTCCCTATCACTATGTGCGGGCTGGATGTCACCCACCGGGCCCAAATCATGGATGAAGATATCGAGCGGATCAGAGCCATCGCCAACCCCGTTGCAAACGTCGTCGCAGAGCTACTCGACTTCTTTATGATTTATCATCGCGATCCAAAATGGGGATTTGAAGGCGCGCCATTGCATGATCCTTGTACCATCGCATGGCTATTAAAACCGGAATTGTTCCAGTCGCAAAACTGTTGGGTCGGTATTGAAACCCAAGGCAGTCACACTTTAGGTATGACTGTGGTTGATCGTTACCAACTCACCAATAACCCGGCCAACGCCACGGTACTGTACGATATTAACCGCCAAGGTTTTGTTGACCTGCTCGCTGAGCGCTTAGAAAACTATTCAGAAATAACGGTCTGATAACATAAGGCGCTAGTACCTAAACACAGTGAAGATGATTGATTAAAACAGTCGAAGTCCGTCATCCCAGAAACCGCCAAACACTGAACTTGCAGGCTTTCTCAAAACTCACCTGGCGGTTATCAGGGATCCATCATGCACGGAAGGTTCAGTGGACTGTGGATCCCCGATAATCGCTACTGTAAATCC
>NZ_JAKJSP010000063.1:0-39420 GCF_050337085.1 Photobacterium sagamiensis
CCATAGGTGGTGGTCGGTACTGATGTYGCTATACCTAGAAACGTACAGTTTTCATCGGCCAGTGACAGTAAAAATAGGTACTACACCATAGGTGGTGGCCGGTACTGATGCTGCTATACCTAAAACACTGCAGTTTTCATCGGCCAGTRACAGTAAAAATAGGTACTWCGCCATAGGTGGTGGTCGGTACTGATGTCGCTATACCTAGAAACGTACAGTTTTCATCGGCCAGTGACAGTAAAAATAGGTACTACGCCATAGGTGGTGGCCGGTACTGGTGTCGCTATACCTAGAAACGTACAGTTTTCATCGGCCAGTGACAGTAAAAATAGGTACTACGCCATAGGTGGTGGCCGGTACCTATGCCGCTATACCTAAAACACTGCAGTTTTCGCCGGTCAGAGACAGTAGAAATAGGTACGCACCTTGGCGGGTAGTCGATACTGATGCCGTTAGACCTAGAACCGTACAGTTTTCGTCGGGCAGTGGCAGTAGAATAGGTACAGCGCCTTGGCGAGAAGGTTGTGAACATGGCCATATACCTAAAATACTGCACTTTTCATCAGGTGATGGAAATGAATATGGATGTTTCACTATGCCTGATTGCTGGCACCAGTCTTTGAGAAGATACGCTGCTCCTACTTGTGTATCTGAATCAGCTTATGCAAAAGACTAACACGCTTGGGGAAAAGTGAATTTGGTCTATCTATACATCCCCTAAGCAGACTATTTTTTGGCTTAAGCATTATCAGATAGATTCAATTGGTAACTAGCTGGTAGGTCTTATTGCCTAATTCAGCCCAAAAGCCTGCAAGAAAAATGGCGATCTTCAGCAGTTAGTCTGATTCGAATTCCTATGCAAGTGTTGTTCGCTTGTTCCTTTCTGTTTTGCCCCCTTTGCCTCATACGTGACAATATCACGTTGTGCCACAGCCACTTTTTCCAGGTAGGAGATCTGCTTGATCAGCGTCTATCCAGCGTAGTAAAAAAATGAGTGGAAACCCGACGGGTATTGGTGAATGGTTAGCGCACACGTTGTAATGTCATATCGTTCCTTATTTGTTCGGTGCCGGCTTTGGTGATTCCGGCAATATGTCATCGACACTTATGGTGTTAGTTCGGTGCCGACTTTGGATGATGCGCCTTCCCTTTCTCTGACTTGTAATTTATCTCGACACCGTTCGGTGCCGAGTTGGGCCAATTATCATACAGGTACGGGATTAGTCTTCAGTTTCAGTTCGGTGCCGGATTTGCCTGATATATATCCGGGGGTAGAGATTATGTTGAGCTTCAGAAAAGACGGCCCCTTTTTTCTGTCACGGTTTACGCTGTTATTCCAGCACCGTTCGGTGCCGAGTTGGACCAATTATCATACAGGTACGGGATTAGTCTTCAGTTTCAGTTCGGTGCCGGATTTGCCTGATATATACCCGAGGGCTGGGGTAACGTTGAGCTTCAGAAAAGACGGCCCCTTTTTTCTGTCACGGTTTACGCTGTTATTCCAGCACCGTTCGGTGCCGAGTTGGACCAATTATCATACAGATACGGGATTAGCCTTCAGTTTCAGTTCGGTGCCGGATTTGCCTGATATATATCCGAGGGCTGGGGTAACGTTGAGCTTCAAACAAGACAACCTCTTCTCCCTGTCAGGACTGCTAGTTATTTGCTGGTAGAAGAAAATAAAGTTATCTGAGACCTCTGAGAAGCCCGCTGTGACTTCTAGATAATGAATGGCGTAATCTAGTGAAATATCCAGAAGTCCCATGAGACTTCTCTGAGGTCACCTAGAACTTCTAGTGCAATTTTAATTGTCAATTTTTGCTCAATCATTTTACGGAAGTCCAGCAAGACTTCTTAGAAGTCACAGCGGACTCCCACAAAATAATAACTCCTCCTTACCATCATGATAGGCTCTTGTTGTACTCTGCGTATTGTTGATTTACTGATGTGATATCACAGCCATCGGACTATTTCTTTCCCAATCTTGACGAAGGATAGAACGCAATGCTCTTTTATTGGGCTCGGTCGCAAACTGAATCATGATTATGGAAATACCTTTCTCCTTATGGCGCCATAAAGCTGTGCGTTGATGAATGTCGATGAAATACATGCTTGTGACCAAAGCACTCAGCCAGAAATCTGATATTTAATACCCTATGTCATAAGATGTATTAAACCCCTTAATCGAGGGGCTTAATTTTGTTTAAAGCTTAATAAATGTCTCTTCGCTTTCTGCCCAGCCATAGCGAATAGCTTTGGTGATTATATTGTTCATGTCATCAGTGATTTCAATGGGCCTAGTGTATAGCTGCCAAGCCCCACCGTTTATACGGTAACCAATAGACGCAGCAGGGTTATCGTTAGTGATAACGACTTTTCCGTTCCAAACGTTCAATTCGCTGCTTTCCGTTATCGGCTGAACGCTGTTAGGCCAGAATTCCTCTGCCAGCTCAGACTCAGGGATTAGACGGAAGTCTTCATCGCGTTCTTGCCACTTCGCTAGCTGTGCTCTCATGCGCTCTAAGGTTTCTTTGTACTCTGGGTTATTAGAAATATCTTTAAGCTCGTCAGGGTCGCTTAGAGTGTCAAATAGCTGCTCTTCAGATTGCAAGTCGAACCACTGATTTTGTTCAGCAGTCAAAGTACCTTCTTCGCGCATTCTCCACATATCATCCATCATCACCATACCATCACGGAAAGCGACATGCTGACCTGCAGGAACATCGGTGCGATAGTTGCGCATATATTTGAATCGGCCATCACTTACAGCACGAACGCGATCCTCTGCTTCATCCATGCGATCTTTGGCTGCATAGATGTATTCGCGATTAGCGCCGCCCTCAACAGTAAAGTCCTTACCTACCATATACTCGGGAATATCAGCGCCAGTCATAGACAGGATTGTTGGAGCTATATCGACGAAGCTAATTAGCTGGTCATCCGTAGTACCAGCCTTAACGTGCTTAGGTCGCCACTTTTCAGGCCAATAGATGGTCATCGGCACTTTTAGACTTGAGTCGTACACCTCTCGCTTAGCTCGAGGGAAACCGTCACCATGATCTGTTGTCCAGATAATGATTGTGTCATTAGACAGCCCATCTTCTTCAAGCTGAGCAAGGATCTCGCCAACTCGCTCATCCATTGTGATCGAGTTGTTGTACTGCATGGCAATAGTTTCACGAACTGCAGGGGTATCAGGGAAATAAGGCGGCACAGTGACTTGATCTGGAGTTACAATTGCGAATACCCATGATTGACTGAATTATGCCCCGAGAGAAGTCCCAACGCGGGAATAGGGCTGATTCGTGTGTTTCTAAGAATGCGTACATACCAAAGAACGGCTTGCCTTCTGGCCGTTTGTTCCAGTAAACACCTTGAGTTGAGCTTGCTTCAGCGTCCCATATGGTAAATGGCCCCTGATTTGGCAATGGTCCCGAGAATTGATAGTCGAGCTTGCTGTTCTCATAAGTCCAGTACCCAGACTGACGCAAAATTTCCGGAAATGCATTGATATGAGCTGGTGGAACTGTCAGGTAATCTTGGTCGTTGAAAAGCTAGTAATCAGAGGTACGCATGCCACCAGCGCCAATAGCGTTTTGGTGTACGCCGGTGATCAACGCTGCTCGAGAAGGGGCACTAACACCAGATGTCGTGTAAACGTTCGTGTCTTTGACACTCTTGGCCGCCAGCATATCGATATTTGGTGTAATGGCAACTTCATCACCAAAAGCCCCAATTCTAGGGCTTAAGTCTTCAGCTACAAGAAAGAGGATGTTTGGCTGTTCTTGCGCTAGAGATGGAGCGGCAATAAGTGCCGTACATATGGCCAGAGCAGATTTAGATATTTTCATTCTATTGTCTCGAAAAAATGGGCTGCAATGCAGCCCAATTAATTAACCAAAAATCATTAGATACACATCTAAGTAGCCCATCAGAATGAATGGGTCATAACCCATAGCACCCCAGAAATAGCTCTCGATGCCAAAAATAATAATGAACGGTAGGAAGTAAAGAAGGGCAGGTAAGATCTTAACTTCTTTCTTTTGAACAAATTTTTCTATCATTCGTGCGACTACTTCAATCAGGCCAAACGATAAAAAGATTAAGCAGTAATAGAAGATGTACCATCCCTGCAGGCCAGCATATATGCCTTCTGCTACGCCAAAGAACTCGATAGCGTTATAGATTTCCTTCATGTGCCATAGGAACGGGACAAGCAAAGCAATCTTAATGGCTTCTTTACCAACAGAACCGGCTACTCGTGCGCCGATATAAGAGATTGGGCCACTGGTAAGAATGATGCAAAATACCATTAGGCCAAATGTATTCCCCATCTCTAATGACATGCCAGCTTTCCAGCCATAGTCAAAGGCGATAGTCGTCAGAATCAATAAAGCAAGTGTGCTTAATGATGTGTACCATTGCTTTTTTGGTAGCGTAAAAGTCATCTTATTCGCCCTTAATTACTGGTTTGATACTTAGTGGCGTTTCAATGCTTTCCACTTGGTTGTCTAGTCGCGCATATAAGTCTGCTTTGATGTCGTTCAGCTCTGACTTATCAATCAGGTTGTGACGCTCTTCTGGATCAGCAATTAGATCGTATAGTTCGTCTTCTTTGCTAGTTTCAAAGGTGATCAGCTTATAACGCTCAGTTCGAAGGGCTGTTTGCTCAGGGGCAGGATATGGGAAGTCTTTGAAGTATTTGTAAACCCATTCGTTGCGAACGCTCTCGACTTCTCCGTCAAGAATAGGCTTAAGGCTCTTTCCTTGCATGTGGTCAGGGATGTCAATACCGGCCATATCAAGCAGAGTAGGGGCAAGGTCAATGTTGACCATCATGCCTTTTTTATTTGTACCCGGGTTTTTGATGCCATCAGGGTATCTAACGATAAACGGAATGCGCATAGACTCTTCATAAGCCCAACGTTTGTCGATTAAGCGATGCTCACCCCACATATAGCCGTTATCGCCAGCAAAGATCACAATGGTGTTGTCAGCAATGCCAAGCTCATCAATCTTATCTAAAACCACGCCAATCTGTTGGTCTAGCGCTTCTGCTGTCTCAGCATAGTCTTTGATTTTGCCTTCGATGGTGGTGAACATCGTATGCTTGAACATTGAGTCAGTCATAGACGCCCACGAAGTAGAACCTTCAGGCAATGTTATCTTTTGATCTTTATGGCGCCCTTTAGCTTCCTCATCTGGGATCATAGGCAAGTGGACAGCCTTGTGAGACAAGTAAACAGAAAATGGCTTGCCTGCCGCTACGCTGTTTTCCATGAACTTATTGTTCATTTGGGTTAGCTCATCGGTGATGTAGCCGTTCATTTCAATGCCGTCCATAGGAGCAACACCGTAATCAAGCTCAACACCGTTGGCAATATAAGGTGTCCCATAGTAATCGCCTTGACCATGCATCCATTCAAAAGAAATGTATTCATCTAGACCGCGAAGAGCAGGAAGACCACCAGGCATATGCCATTTGCCAATGAATGCTGTTTGGTAGCCAGCTTTTTTCAAATATTCAAAGTAGGTAACGTTCTTGTTATCCCACTTGGTAAAATTGTTTTGAACACCATGTTGTTGAGGGTTTAGACCAGTGATCATGCTTGCGCGTGACGGACTACTTAGTGAAGAGGTAACAAAGGCATTGTCAAAAGAAACGCCTTCCTCCATTAGTCGGTCAATATTTGGGGTTTTAACAAACTCATGGCCTTTTCCGCTAAGAAAGTCATAGCGGTAATCATCGGCAAGAATATATACGATATTCGGCTGAGTTGGTTTAGTCTCAATAGCTGTTGGCACTTTAGCGTCGTCTTGTGCTATTGCAGCGAATGAGGAAAGCGCTGTGCAAATAGCTAACGCTGTTTTTGCTTTTTTCATTGTATCTCCAAAGAAAAAATATCTATTTCTGAATTAATTATTCGTCTTCTTTAATGACGTTGAAGTACAAGCTGATCTTTTTGCCAGACCGCTTTTCTTCTCTCTTCATTAGGAAATAGAAGAAAGACATCGCCATTACGAATGTGAAAATGTTGATAACCGGTTTTGACTCAGGAAATAGAATAATCACCGCAAAACTGGAAATGGATATCAATAAAGCAAGTAAATGCTTCATGCGCACTATTAAGAGCCCCTAACGGGGCTCATGTCCTTATTTGATGAAACGAGTGATTAGACCGACAGCTTTGCCAAAAATCTTGTCATGTCGAGTTGAGTTGAGAGCCTTGATGATGAAATCCAATGTTCCTTCATCCATATCTTTGCCGCCATTGAATGACACCAAGTTACGTAGAGGCAATTCTTTAGCCATTTGAACCATTGCATCATTAGACGCCATGCCTTCATCGCCACCAGCTGCGCCAGCAATAATCTTCTTGTACAAGAATTTGCCAACAGGATGACGCTCAAGATCTGAAACGGTGAAGTTACGATTAATTTCTATGCTTTTGGCAAATACTTGTCTGTTTACAAATATTTTTTCGGCAGAAATCTTTGGCAGGGAAGCGGAGATATTTACGTGAATATTTTCACTTAGAGCGATATGCTCGCACGATTTCCCAACTTCAACTAAGAAGTCGCCAGAAGTAATACACCAGTCGCTAATGCTGACGTTAAAGAAAGCAAAGCAGCGAGGGTCAAGGTTGAATATGACTGTTTTGGATTCTTTGGGTTCAAGGTGAACCTTTGCGAAACGCTTAAGTTCGCGGATAGGACGGTCTAAAATTGGGAATTCTTCGCCAACATAAAGTTGAACGACTTCTTTGCCTGCTACAGAGCCGGTGTTAGTCACGCTAACAGAGACTTTATAGTTAAGGTCACTTTCTCGTGTAACTTGTAGGTTGCTATAGTCAAAGGCGGTATAGCTCAAGCCATGCCCAAATGGGAATTGCACATCATTGTTTTTCTTCTGATGAGAGCGATAGCCAATAAAGATCCCCTCTTCGTAAACAACTTCGTGATTTTTGCCGGGGAAATTACCCAGAGACGGGTCTTGAGATTCGTCGCGAATAAATGTTTCTGCCAAACGACCGCTAGGGTTGGCTTTACCGGTAAGAATTCGAGCCATTGCCTCTGCGCCAGATTCACCGGTTAACCAGCCTTCCACGATTGCAGGGCATGACTTCTCAAACGGGATCTTCACAGCAGAGCCATTGCTAAGAACAACGATTACGTTGCTATTGGCTTTCATTACTCGCTCTGCAAGAGCAAGGTGATTCGTAGGCATATCAAGATGAGTACGGTCAAAACCCTCTGACTCATAATCATCAGTCAAACCGATACAAAGAACGACTGCATCTGAGTTCTTGGATAGCTCTTCTGCTTGCTGAATCAGCGTCTCACAGACTTTGTCAGTGTTAGTGCTGTAACCCTGCGCAAATTCGATTTCAGAGCTGTGACACTCAGTACGAAGAGAATCTAAAAGAGTGCTGACCTTGTAAGGGCTTACTTTTGAGCTTCCGCTACCTTGATATCGTGGGGTATTAGCAAATCCACCGATGACAGCAATTTTTTTATACTTGCCGTCACTCATAGGAAGAACATTGTCTTCGTTCTTAAGAAGAACAATTGACTCTTCTGCCACTTCTCTCGCGATGTCATGAGCTTCATCAATAGAGTACGGGCTCGCCTCTATGTTTTTGCCACGAACTGTTAGATAGATAAGATTAGATACTGCGGTATCAATCTGTTCAATTGTGATGCGCTTTTCTTCAAGTGCCTTGATTACATTCTTCGGACCAACTTCGCCACTCGTAGGCATTTCTAAATCCATGCCATTTGCAACGGCAGCGCTAAGATGGTCAACAGCGCCCCAGTCACTAACGACTACGCCATCAAAGTCCCATTCGTCCCGTAAGATGTCATTGAGAAGACGGCTATTCTCTGAAGCATATACGCCGTTAATTCGGTTATAAGAACTCATTACCGTCCAAGGCTTCGCTTCTTTGACGGGTATTTCGAATGCGGCCAGGTAGATTTCGCGGAGAGTTCGCTCGTCAACAACAGCATTAACAACCATGCGATGATCTTCTTGGTTGTTAACCGCAAAGTGCTTAAGACTACATCCAACGCCTTCAGATTGAATGCCCTTGATCATTGCACTAGCCATTTTCCCTGACAATAAAGGGTCTTCAGAGAAATATTCAAAGTTGCGGCCGCAAAGAGGGGAGCGCTTGATGTTATTGCCAGGGCCAAGTAATACAGAAACATCTTCGTCCCTTGCACCACTACCTAAACTTTTGCCCATGCGTTCAGCAAGCTCTTCGTTGAAAGAGCAAGCAACTGCCGAAGCCGTAGGGAAACACACTGCGGTTACTGAGCCATTTAGACCTAGATGGTCTGCATCTCCCTCTTGCTTTCTTAGACCGTGTGGGCCATCGGTAAGCATGATGCTGTCTATGCCTAAGCGATCAATTGCTTTGGTTTCCCAAAAATTTTGACCAGTAAGAAGGGATGCTTTTTCTTCAATGGTAAGTTGGTCAACAATGCCTTTTATATTGTCTTTCATCTCTATACCCAGTTTATATTTTGAACAAATAATGCTCTTATATAAGTGGGCTGACAATTACGATATTTAACAAATACTATCTGCCACTTGTTTTTTGCGTTATCAGTCAAAATCAAAAAAAAGGGCAGTTAAAACTGCCCTTTTTGCTTATTGTTTAAAGCTACGCAGATAGTGCTTTTTCTGGATACAAGTTAGCGTCTAGCTTAATGAGCGCATCCTCTGATGAGCTATTGCCGACATACAGCTGATAATTCATCTCTTCAAATACGAATTCTTGCTTTTCAGGTGAGAAGTATTCAAGTTCTTTGACCATCACGTCGATAGACACGTTCTTAGTTTCACCAGCTTTAACTAGAACCTTCTCAAAGCCCTTAAGCTCTTTCTTGTGACGCTCAACAGTAGAGCCTTCGTAACCAACATAGACCTGAACAACTTCTTTGCCATCTACCTCGCCGGCATTGGTTACATCAACTGTCACACGAATGCGGTCATCAAATACTTCGCAAGACTGATTGCTCTGAGAGAAAGTTGTGTAGCTTAGGCCATGACCAAACGGATACATTGGCTTGATGTTTTTCTTATCAAGCAAGTAGTAGCCGTGATAGTAGTCGTATGTAAATACATCATCTTTGGTGCTGAAGTATGGAAGGTGCTCTTCGCTGTAAGGCGTACTGAACGGCATTTTGCCACTTGGGTTAACATCACCAAATAAAATTTTTGCTAGTGCATTGCCGCCTTCCATACCTGAATACCAGTTGTATAGAATGGCAGGGGCTTGGTCGTCCCAATCAGCAGTCATAATCATAGAACCGGCAATGATATTAACTACAGTGTTAGGGTTAATGCGGCCAATCTGACGAATCATCTCCGCTTGCGAGTTGCGAACGCCTAATCGAGAACGGTCACCGCCAACACCTTTGCCTTCTTCGTCAGAAGCAGTAATGTCTTTTTGACCGCCCATTACTAGCTTGTTACACAGCCATGCTTTCTTTGGCATATCAAGATTTCGATAGCCCTGAGAAATGATTTCGTAGTCAACGCCTTTATCTGGCACCAAAAACTCACCTTCGTCGGTATGGTCGCAACCAGCAAAGATAAGAACTACTTCTGCTTCAGAAGCGTATTTCTTGGCTTTTTCGATTTCTTTATCGCCACAATGAATGATCTCTACAGTATCGCCAAAGTAGCTCTTAATACCCTGCATAGGAGAAACCGTATAGTTAGGCTCAAGAGAGCTACTGCCATGATCTCCTAAATTTGCAGTTAGCGCAAAATCACCGACGACAAGTATTTTCTTAACTGTCTGAGGAAGTGGAAGAACGTTATTTTCGTTTTTAATTAAAGTCATAGACTCTTCAGCTACACGCAAAGCAACTTTAGTGTGGTCTGTGCATGCAGATAGATGAGTGCTGTAGTTCTGCTTATCTTCTTTCTCAGTGAAAGCGAGAGTGGTACGTATTACTCGGTGACAAGACTCATCGACAACGCTGATGTCTAATGAGCCATCATTAACGTATTTCACGATATTTTTGTGATAGAAAATAGGAGAAGGCATCTCCATATCCATACCGGCATTAAGAGCTTTAATTGCATCACGAATGCCAAAGAAGAAGTCTGAAGAAACAAAGCCTTCAAATCCCCACATGCCACGAAGAACGTCAGTCATTAACTCTTTGCTTTCACAAACTTGATGACCGTTATACAGGTTGTATGCGCCCATTAGAGATGCGGCGCCACCATCAACCACACATTTTTTGAAGTGAGGTAGGTAGATTTCGTGAAGTGAACGGTCGTCAACACGGATATCAACACGGAAGCGAGAGTTTTCGATGTTATTCATGGCGTAGTGTTTAACACAGGCCATTACACCATGGTCTTGAACTTGCTCTGTCAACGTAAGACCAAATTCGCCTACATGATACGGGTCTTCCCCGTAAGTTTCTTGAGCACGGCCCCAGGCAGGGTGGCGAAGAAGGTTAATACAGATACCGGCAAAGTAGTTACCGCCTTCAAAGGCACGCACTTCTTTTGCAATTACCTGACCAACATCTTTTTCAATGTCGCGATCAAATGTAGCGCCACGAGCCATGGATACTGGAAAACAAGTAGAGAATCCCATTGAAACGCCACGAGGACCATCAGAGAAGCCTACAGGTGGAACGCCTAATCGATCACAACCAAATGTGTTAATTGGAAGAGGGTTATAGAAATTCCCTTTTTTTAGAACACTGCTGATGTACGCATTGTTAAGAACGCGGTAGTTACCTGTAAGCAGCAAAGCCTTTTCTTCTAGAGTCATTTCAGAAAGAATTTTTGTGGCTTTTTCTTCGTAGTACTTTTTGCTTGCGCCAATCTTTTCGTAGAACACAGTTATATCTCCGTATTGGTTATTTAATACAGATTATTCCGTTATGATTTTTGGACAATTGCGATATTTAACAAATCGCAATATTCTGTGTTTAATCAGGCCTATGTCATAAAAAAGGGACAGATAATAATCTGTCCCTTTGAGGCGTTGATTTTTGTTTAATAACAATAGCGAACTAAGATTAAAGCTTTAGTTCGATGATGCTTACTGAGTGTGGAGGAAATTCAATTTCTTCACCAGCAACAAACGGCTTGTCAGAGGCAGTCTGCTCTGTAGTGACATCAGTACGGTCAATATCGTTGTAGGCGTCCTTGTGTGTACCAACAACAGAGTGAATTGAGTAACTGACAGGATTGATGTCGCCTTCAAATGCTAGCTTAAGCGGCTTGCTGTCTGTTGCGTGTTTGTTCAGCACAGAAACAGTCAGAACGTTATCAGAGGTGCGAATAGCAGAAACGATGTCAAACACGTCTACTTCCACATCATTAACTTCGTACTTCTCAATGTCACCTGACCATGTATCAACAAACTTGTCGCCCATCTTGTTAGCGTACAGATCAAACACATGGTACGTACTACGCTTAACAATGCCGTTTTCGTGAGTGAAGATTGCACCACGACCATTAACAACAGGCGAGAAGTTAGCCATGCCAATGATATCGCTGTTTCTAATACACATATTTAAGAAACCAGCCGTGAACAGTGCATCAGCCATAGTATAGATGCTGTTATCATCGGTCATGTTTCGAGGGTACAAGTACTCTTCTTTGGTAACACCGCTTGTAACACAAGGATGCATCCAAGCTCGTAAATTCCACTCGTCATAGGTAATTTTGATATGGTCAATGTCAAGAGAATCAAAGACGCCGCGTAGTTTTTTAACTGGCAATTCAGGGTGGTTTAGAATCGACATAACTTTTTCGTAGTTAGCATTCTTACCGTCCATAGAGATATACGGGATTAAACTATGGAATACAGCTGGGATACCGTAAGTTGTGTCAACATGTCCCCACTCACCCCACGTAACCGCATCCCAGTATCCGTGAAGCGAAATCCACTTAAGCTCATGCTTGTTCTCTTTAAGGATCTTGTATGTCCAATCAAGATCGGAAACCGTTGCCGCCACTGATAATTCAAGATTAGGTGTAATTCGAGTTAGAAGCTTCGCTGATTGCGCTGTGAATTTTGACCATTCTTCAACATCTTTGTGTCCAATCTGCATAGGGTAGTAATTTTCGTTACCGATGCTCCAGTATTTGACGTTGTAAGGTTCTTTATGGCCATTCGCAATTCGTTGCTTTGCAAACTCACCTTCATTTTCTAAATTACAATACTCAATCCAATTACTTGCATCTTCAGGAGTTGCTGTGCCCCCATTAGTACAAATGAATGGTTCAGCCTCAATCTTACGACAAAAATTTATGAACTCGTCAGTACCGAACGTATGCGGCTCTTCAACGCGCCAGTTTTTGTCAAAAACAGGAGTACGCTTTTCTCCAACACCTTTTTCCCAACGATAGTCATCAACAAAACAGCCACCAGGCCAACGCATAATTGGCGTTTTAATTTGCTTTAATGCCTCAATGACGTCAGTTCTAAGGCCGACTTCATCAGCAAACTTAGATGATGGGTCAAAAACGCCACCATAAACTTGACGATGGAAGTGTTCGACAAAATGGCCATAAATCATTGGGTTTACATTGCCTTTGGTTCGCTCTGTATTAATCTTGATTTTCATAGCAAATCCTACGTTAAGGTATTAGGGTACAAATAGAATGGTATTTAATGATCAGGCTTCATTGTCACTAATATATGACTCAGGCTAAATTACGTTTTTTGACAAAAATGATTCTAAAATGTTTATTGTGGGTTATATCTCTTTGTCGCTTGCAAATCTGACAAAGAGGGTGTTGGGAAGTAGATAGCAGATGAGTTTTAACTCATATGGGACTGAAAAACAGAGAACCCCACTTTTTGAGTGGGGTTCTTCAGTAGTCTAAAAGGGACAGATAATAATCTGTCCCGTTTTTATTTTTTGTCGAGCTAGGCATTAATACTTTGAGGGTTAACTGTGCCGACAGCTACAGCACCACGAGCGATGATTATTGCAAGAGTACAAGCGTAAGCTACTTTAAACGCCCAGTAGCCATACCAAGGAATACCGGCTTCAGGTGTGATAAGCGACATAATGCCCATCAGAATAAGAACGACAATGCCAGCCTTAAAGAAAATCTTAAAGATTGCCTTCTTCATAGTCATATCAACAGGCTTGAATTTGTTGATGTACTTAAGCATGTCGCTGTCTTTATTTATCCAATGCCCGGATAGAGATTCTTTAACCAGGAATTTCTTAGCGTCTGCGTGTACAAAGAAGAATACACAGCTACATAGGAAGAAGTTAGTAACTAGAAGGTCTTGAAGCATGCTATCCATGCCGCCAATTGGGATATAAAGTGTTTCCTGAGCTGCTTGGAAAGCAACCCAAGTAAATAGGCCATTAAGAACGAAGTTAATGGTGAACTGAATTTTCATCTGCTTTTTTGCAAATGCGCTATACGGTTGAGAAAGTTGCATAGTTGGCCTCTTTAGAAGGAAAGAGAGGCCGCAGTGCGGCCTCTCAGGAGATGAAGATTAGAATGCTTCAGATACGTTGAAGAACACTAGTACGTTGTCTTCTTCTTGGTCGTTGTAGGTAACGTCAAGACGCATGCTTAACTTGTCTTCTGGTACAAGCATGTAGCGTAGACCGCCGCCTACTGCGTAGTGAACACTGTCATCACCAGTTGTTTCATTCACATCAATTGCCTTAGCGAGGCCAACTGTGCCAACTACACCGACTTTCTCTGTTAGCCAGTGACGCAGTTGAAGGTCGGTACCAATAGCACTACGACCTGCAATTTCCATTGTGAAGCCGTAAGCAACTGAATCTAGAGAAGCCACAGTTGTTTGTGCTTCATCGTCATTCCAGTGAGCTTTTGCTCTAAATGCGAATGTTGTGTCGTCACCAATTGGAGCATACGTACGGAAATCTGCTTTAACGTTTGCATACTTCTCGTCGCCGTTTAGAGAAAACCCGCCCATAACAGGGACAAAGTCAGGGATAACTGCGCCATTTGTGTTTTCGACTTCCAACTGATTTGCTTGAATCTTTGCAAAGTAGCCGCTTGTAGGCGTTTGTTCGTTATCACGATTGTCAAAAGTGAATACCGCACCATACGATGTGATTGTTTTATCCGTGATCATGTTGATCGATCCAAATGGATTTGGATCATCACGAGTAAATTCAGTTTCGGTGTATGAGAATGCTGGGCCGAAATAAGCGTCCTCAAAAATTTGGTATTGCACAGTACCTTCAATAATCAAGGTGTCCTGTTCAACTTCTACAGTAGGGCTTCCACTCAGGCCCATGAAGTCCATAACATCTAGCTTCGCATACGTGTAGTTACCCATACCGGTAACAAGCCAATCGCTATTAGCGCCAAAATAGTTGTTTGATTCAGCTCGAACTACCCAGTTGCCGTTAGTACCATAGATGCCGAATAGCTTCGTAGAAGAGGTTTTTGCCCCAGGAGTTGTCTCATAAAGCATTGTAGGGATAACAGAACCGGCAAGGTCGAAGATTGGATCATAGAATGGGCCAATTGGCACAGCAAAACGAACGCCTTCTTTTGCTTCTGTTGTAGATGAGTCGTCTGCGGCCACTGCTGAGCCAGAACATATTCCGGCAATAACGCCAGCAAGAAGTAATTTCTTGTAATCTTTCATTGTTATAATTCCATTATATTGGATTAAGGTGTGTGGTCTTTCTATTGCTAATCCTGCTCTTAGAAAGACTTTTCAACAATTACGATATTTAACAAACAACATCCGCTATTTGTTTTATGAGCGTTTGGTCTCACTTCGATTAGGGTAAAAAAAAGGCAGCCAATGGCTGCCTTTTAATCGGTTGTTATTTTTACTTGAAGATAATTTGATTAACTACGTTTTCTAGGTGCTCTTGTTGACCTGAAACTGGTTTAGGATTGATGTCAGCTTCTACAGCGTGGTCAGCTAGAGACTCAAGAGAGAAGTCACCGCGTATGATTTTCGCACCTAAATCACAACTCCAACCCTTGTAGCGATCTGCAACATTCTCAGCCAGCACATCGTTCTCGATCATCTTAGCTGCTTTCTCAAGGGAAAGAGCCATTGTGTCCATACCGCCAATATGACCATGGAATAGATCAGCAGAGTCGATAGATTGACGACGCAGCTTGGTGTCGAAGTTGAAACCGCCGGTAGTAAAGCCACCCGCTTTTAGGATTTCATACATAACAAGCGCGTTTTCTTCTACGCTGTTAGGGAACTGGTCAGTATCCCAACCTAGTTGTGCATCGCCACGGTTAGCATCGATAGATCCAAATAGACCAAGAGAGGTTGCTGTTGCCACTTCGTGCTGGAAGCTGTGACCAGATAGAGTAGCGTGGTTTGCTTCGATATTTACTTTGATTTCGTTCTCTAGACCGAATTGCTTAAGGAAGCCATAAACAGTTGCTGTATCGTAGTCGTACTGGTGCTTAGTTGGCTCTTGTGGCTTAGGCTCAATTAGGATCGTGCCGCCAAAACCAATCTTGTGCTTGTGCTCAACAACCATCTGCATAAAGCGACCTAGCTGCTCGCGTTCTTGACGTAGGTCAGTATTTAGAAGTGTTTCGTAACCTTCGCGACCACCCCAAAGTACGTAGTTCTCACCACCTAGACGCTTAGTTGCACCCATAGCATTGAATACCTGAGTTGCTGCGTAAGCAAATACTTCTGGGTTAGGGTTAGAAGCCGCGCCAGACATGTAGCGAGGGTTAGAGAATGCGTTTGCAGTACCCCAAAGAAGCTTCATGCCGGTTTCAGATTGTTTCTGCTCTAGTACATCAACCATCTGTGCGAAGTTGTTAATGTACTCTTTTAGGTTTGCGCCTTCAGGAGCAACGTCAGTATCGTGGAAACAGTAGTAAGGAACGCTAAGTTTTGTGAAGAATTCAAATGCAGCGTCAGCTTTCATCTTAGCAACTTCTATTGGGTCATGGCTCTTAAGCCATGCGCGGTCATAAGTTGCATGGCCGAATGGGTCAGTCCCTTCCCAGCAGAAGTTATGCCAGTAACAAGCAGCAAAGCGCAGATGCTCGGCCATTGTTTTGCCAAGAATCACTTTCTCAGCGTCATACGCTTTAAACGCGAGAGGATTAGTAGATTCAGCACCTTCAAATTTAATTTTTTCGATGCCTTCAAAGAACTTAGTCACGTGGAACTCCAATGTGTGTTTGATTTAGCCTTATGCTGCTCCTTTCGCTATTGGCCAACAATTATGATATTTAACAAAAATTGGCTGCTATATTATTTGTGTGTTGCTTGTCTCATTTTATCTTAATTTTTATACAAAAAAGGCGACTATATGAATAGTCGCCTTTAAGTGAAGTGATGTTTTTTATGGCACATCAATGCCAGATAGTATGTGTTGGTCAATCTTTTGTAGCTCCTGTTTAGCAGCACTTTCGAAGTACTGGTCAATTTTTTGCTCTGCGTATGTGGCTGCGATTTGGCTTGTTTGAACTACATCATCTTTAACAAAAAAGCCGCCCGTGATGGAGGTGGCTGCTGTGAAGCCCGCTATGGCAAGGGTTGTTGCTTTTATGATTGGCATGATCTTCTCCCTGTTTACGCCTTGTTGAATAAAGGATTGTATCCTTTATTTATAGTGGATTCTCAGAGCTGCATTGCATGATTTCACTATTACCTTCTGCTGCTTGGTTAGCTCGATAGTTGCATGCGGCATCGGTAGCTAGGAATATGTAGACAATACCGCTAATTATCCATAACAATTTAAGGTTCATATTTGCCTCGTCAAAATTCAAGCTAAGTTTTGGTTTAATCCAGCTCAGTTTCATTTACGATATTTAACAAATGCCGCCCATTATCTTACAAAGGTGCGTCATGTCTATTTTTTCAACCATTAGGTGTATCAACCTATGTTCGAATTATTAAATACACATAGGAAATTATCGTGAAAACAAAAATTCTTTCTTTGGCGGCAGCTTTCGCTCTTATCCCTACAATCGCATCTGCTCATAACATCGAAGTAGGCAAAGTTCTTCCTGCTGCAACAGTTTCAGAGGGCGGTATCGCGTCGGTATCAGGCGATGATGTTGATTTCAATAAATGGAATACTGCTCAGCTTCCAACAAGTGGTACTACGGTAATTATTGCTGCAGCAGCTCGCCCTAGTGCGAACGAAATGACGCCTGAAGATTTGAATGAAAAACTTGAAAACAGCAAGAACATCAAATACTACAAACTAGTTAACGGTGACGATGCTCCGTTTGGTGCAGGTGTATTTATCAAAGGCGCGATCAAAGACGGAAAAGTTGCAAAGCCTAACGTTGAAACAGTTCTTGATGATAATGGCGAAGTTTTCTATGAGTGGGATTTACAGCCAGAAAGCTCAGCTGTTGTTGTTCTTAAAGATGGAAAGGTTGCTTACGTGCATGAAGGTACAATTACTGACGCTGAGAAGTCAGAAGTATTGAAGCAAATTATGTAATGGCTCATCAAAAATAATAACCGCAATTGCGGGCTTTTTTTATCTAGGTAAATAAAAATGAAAATAGACGTGAACTCAAAAGAATTTAAAGGCAACAGCATCTTTGGTGAGTGGATCATGAAAGATGGTCTACCTACGTTTAACTACAAGGTAAACCCTCTAACTACTCCTGAGTGTGAGTGGGAACCTATGCCACACCCAGTTACTCGTCGTAACTTCCATTACATAGGTAACAAAGCTGTTTCTTTCTTAGTTGATAACTACGGCACATCAGGCATGTGGGATGAACTAGAATGTTCTCGCTGGTTGACTCAAGCTGATTATCAAACTGGCGGTACTGGCTTCTCTAATATCGAAGAAGCTGACGGTACGACTTGGGGTACTTTTATTAAGAACGCTCCTGAAGGTTGCACTCCTGAGCGTCACTTTGGCCCTACTTCTTTCTCTGTTCACCCATTTCACAATGGTCTACACCTAGACCGTGAAATGATCATGCCAGAAGGCGATTTCCCTTGGGCATTCATCCGTGTTCGTGTAAGCCTTGATGAAGGTCAAGCAACTCGTACATTCAAGCTTTCTGAGGAATGGCGTCTTAAGCCTCTATACGCTCAACTAATGGTAACCCCAGAAGACCGTGAAGAGCTTTCTCAAGAGGTTAGCTATGATGTAATTCTTGGCGACCAAATCATCGCTCAAGAAATCTTTGCAGATGACGACTTTGCTGGCGCACCAGCTAAGATGATGATTGAGTCTTACAATGCAAGCTTCGAAGCTGCTACAAATGGCGAACAGCATCCAACATTTACGTTTACTGGCGAAGTAACTCTAGAAGCAGGCGAAACTAAAGAATTCTACTTCCGCTTTGGCCGTTACGACGAAGCACAAGTTGAAGTACCAGCGAACTTCTACCAAGAAACTCTAGAAGCAACTATTAAGCGTCTACCTACAGGTAGCTGCGAAGACCTACCTTACATGTCTGCTGAGCTTGTATGGAATGCTGCTGCTATCTACGGCATGGTATTTAAAGATAACATCATCGGCGATTTCACTATTAACCAAGGCTCTGCTTACGGCTTCGATATCGGTTGTAACGCGGCACCACGCGATCCGCTACAGTACGCTGTGGCAATGGCATACATGGAGCCTAAACTGTCTCTTGAGTGTCTACGCAATACTCTAGGTTGGGGTTCAGAAGATGGTGATTTACCGTTCACACTAGGTTCTGACAAAGAGCCAAGCCTGCTTTCTTTCCGTCCATCAGATCAAGGTCTGTGGGCTTTATGGGCTGCTTGTGAATACTTAGCCATGACTGGCGACCTTAAAGCTTTCGGTGAGATGCAATACTACCACCCTGAGCATGAGCAAGAGTCTGTGACTCTTAAAGAAAACCTAATCCGTCAATTCCGTTTCTTCATCGACGTTGTTGGTCGCGGTGCGGGTGGCCATCCACGTATTTGGAATGCTGATTGGCAGGATGATGTATTAGATTTCGCTGGTGACTATGATCGTCTACAAATGATCGAAGAAGGCGGTTCTGTATTTAACTCTGCTCTTGCAGCATGGGTTCTACCTAAGTTTGCTGGTCTAATGGCGAAACTAGGTGAGCCAGAGATTGAAAAAGAAGCTCGCGAACATGCCGCAGAATTACGTGCATTGGTTGCTAAGTCTCACAACGGCACTTACTTCTCTCGCGCAGTTGTTCCAACTGGTGAAATAGTAGGTGATGATATTTGTTGGATCGAAGTTCAAGCATTCGCTCTTCTTTGTGGTGCAGCCGAAGATGCTGGTCTAGTTGATAGCGTTCTTAAGTATGTTGACGACTTTAACGGCAAAGATAGCCCGTTAGGTGCGCGTACTATGTTTCCTCACACTGGTAAAGGTCGCGCTTCTCGCGGTGGTGTTTGGTACACAATCAACGAAAAACTAGCTGCTGGTGCTGCTAAGTGTGGTCGTCGCGATTGGGCTGTTGTAAACCTAGAGAAGATGAGCCTTCACAATAAGACCACAGCATACCCAACACGTTGGAATGGTGTTCTTTCTGGCCCTGACGCTTGGAATGCTCCTGAGTCTCTACTTAATAAGGGTGAATCTTGGGAAGGCTGGTATGACGAAGGCGCAGAAGGCGAAATTATTCCAGATCAAGAAAACCAAGATGCTCACGTAGAAGAAATTGATCCAGCTCTGATTGAAGTTGCGAAATACATGTCAATGCAGGCTTTCCCTGTATGTAACACTCACGCTCACACCAACCCAATTCTAGGCGTGCTTCACATTGGCGGTATTTTCGTTGATGAGAACTGTGATCTTGTTGTTGGCACTGGTATTGATTTCGAAGCACCACACTGGAAAGTTAATAAAGACGGTTCTGGCTGGATTATTACTGACCAAGAAATCACTGTTAACTCTGTAAACGGTAAGTTTACCGGTACTGGTAAAGTAGAATTCTAACTTAGACATTAATAAGACAAAGCCCCCTCAATGGAGGGGCTTTTTTTATGTAATCTCAAGTTGAAGGTTCGTTCTATGTGCATTCGATTAAAGCCGCCATAGTTGAGGATCATCGCCTCGATAAACTTAAGTCGAGCAATATGCTTGATGAATATCGGGTGGTTTTCTGTCATAGCTCGTTGCTCTCAAAGTCATAACGCTTAAAGGTAACTACCGAGCCAAAGCGACGACTGTACTTCTCGTGCTTATAAGCAGTAACGACTTTCGTGCCACCAGCATCGATCTCATCGTAGAACCACTCTTCGCCGCTGTTCTTTTCGCAACAACGCGTTGTGCCTCTTGTAAGTAGGGCAACTCTATGTCCTCTATGGTGGCGGCAGTGACAAACGGCAAGAGCCCGTCTTCGTTGAACTCGAGTACGGTTTGGCAATATGAGCATACGCTCACGTCTCCGGCCGGTGCTCCCCCTGCAGGCAGGTGAAACCATCTAGAACCTTCATGCAGTAAAGACATTTTGGCTGGAGAAGATGTTGCTTATTTCTTTTTTCTATCTTTATAGACGTAGTGAATGGCGAAACCAGCCGTAACTAGCAGAGCCAATGGCAGCATGTAAGTTATTAGGAATTCAGTTCTTAATTGAGTCGTTAAACCTGTCATTAGTTATCCTTTGTGTGTTGCCACTAGTGACTGAACTTTGCTCCTGCAAGAGATAGTAGGCCATAAAAAAGCCCCTTTCTGGGGCTTTATTTCAGAGACTTAGAACGACCAGGCCCCGTCCTCTGCGCTACAGATATATAAGCATTCTTTAATGCCGGTTGCTGCCTCATATTTTGAAGCTACTGCACCTTTAACATCTTCAACAAGGTGAGGGGGAACTAGAGCAACGATACAGCCACCAAAACCACCACCTGTCATGCGAACACCGCCTTCATCGCCAACTACTTCTTTGACGATATCTACTAGCGTATCCACTTCAAATACCGTGATTTCAAAGTCATCGCGCATAGAAGCATGAGATTCAGCCATAAGCTGACCTATTAGCTTTATATCGCCTTCTACAAGTGCTTTTGTAGCATCTAGTGTACGTTGATTTTCGGTGACAACATGACGAGCGCGTTTCAAGACAAGCTCATCCATTTCGCTGGCGCGTTCATTAAGCTGCTCAATGGTGATATCGCGCAGAGCTTTGACATCAAAGAATTTAGCTGCCGCTTCGCACTGTTCGCGACGAGTATTGTATTCGCTATCAACAAGACCGCGTTTCTTGTTCGAGTTAATGATTACAACAGACATGTCTTTAGGCATGCCAATAGGGTAGGTTTGTAGAGTGCGACAATCGATAAGCAAAGCATGGTCTTTCATGCCTTCAGCTGAGATGAGCTGATCCATGATTCCGCAATTACAGCCTACAAACTCGTTCTCTGCCTGTTGGCCGTTAAGTGCGATTTCAGACTGGTCAATCTTGAGCTCGAATAGTCGCTTGAATGTTTGACCAATTACCACTTCTAGCGCAGCAGAAGAGCTAAGCCCGGCACCTTGAGGGACGTTGCCGCTAACTACGATATCAGCGCCGCCAACTTTGTAGCCTCGAGCAATTAGACACTTCACAACGCCGCGAATGTAGTTGGCCCACATGAATTCTGGGTGATGCTCAATTTCTTGGTCTACATAGAAAGAGTCAGTCGCGTATCCATAATCGACTGAAACCACCTGAATCAGATTGTCATTGCGTTCGGTTGCTGCAACTGCTGCCTGATAGTTGATAGCACAAGGAAGAACATAGCCATCATTGTAATCAGTGTGTTCGCCAATCAGATTGACTCGACCAGGAGCCTGAATTAAATGCTCGTTCTTTTCCCCGAACATCTTCTCAAAGACGCTCTCTACTGTTTTAAATAGTTCGCTCATGTTCTTACTGCTCTTTGTAGTGAATGTCGCTTAGATCGCGTAAGCGCTGCGCTGCTTGCTCAGCCGTTAAGTCACGTTGAGACTCTGCTAGCATTTCGTAGCCCACCATGAATTTACGCACTGAAGCGCTTCGCAATAGTGGTGGATAGAAGATTGCGTGTAGTTGCCAGTGATCGACATCAGTGCCTTCTTCAAAGAATGGCGCGTAATGCCAGCCCATTGAGTAAGGGAAAGAGCACTGGAACAAGTTATCGTAACGGCTAGTTAGCTTCTTGATAGCTACAGCTAGGTCATCACGCTGCTCTTCCGATAGTTCGCTCATACGACGAATGTGAATTTTAGGCAGAAGTATTGTTTCGAATGGCCATGCAGCCCAATAAGGAACGACGGCAATCCAATGCTTGGTTTCTACTACTGTGCGAGAGCCATCAATCATCTCAGCTTGCACGTAGTCCACCAGCATATTAGAGCCGTTCTGCTCGAAGTATTCTTTTAGGTGCTTCTCTTTGCGCTCGATTTCGTTAGGCAAAAAGCTGTTAGCCCAGATTTGACCATGAGGGTGAGGCTGAGAGCAGCCCATTGTTTCACCCTTGTTCTCGAAAGCCTGAACCCAAACGTAGTCTTTGCCTAGCTCTTCGATTTGATCATTCCAAGTATCGATAACACCGCGAATCTTATCAACTGGTAGCTCTGGAAGAGTTTTGCTATGGTCTGGTGAGAAGCAGATAACGCGACTAAGGCCGGTAACACCCTGAGTCTTGAATAATGGGTTATCTGACTGTGGTGCTTCTGGCGAATCAGTCATTAGCGCAGCAAAGTCGTTGCTAAACACAAATGTACCTTTGTAATCTGGGTTCTTATCGCCAGAAATACGGGTATTGCCTGCACAAAGGAAACACTTCTCTTCGTAAGCCGGTAGCTGCTCAGTAGACAGCTTCTCATCTTGACCACTCCAAGGGCGCTTAGCGCGATGCGGGGATACAAGAATCCACTGGCCGGTTAGAGGGTTGTAGCGGCGATGAGGGTGATCTACTGGGTTAAATTCAATTTTGGACATCTTAGTAGCCTTGTGGGTTTTTAGATTGCCAATTCCATGTATCAGCAGTCATATCAGAAACAGTACGAGTCGCTTTCCAATCAAGCTCTTTCTTTGCTTTCTCGGTGCTTGCCCAACACTCGGCAATATCACCTGGTCGACGAGGGCAAATTTCGAAAGGAATTGAGTTTCCGCATGCATCACCGAAAGCTTTAGCCATCTCAAAAACGCTTGTGCCGGTGCCGGTGCCCAAGTTGAAGATATGAAGCCCTGCTTTGCCGTGAAGTTTGTTAAGCGCTGCTACATGGCCATCAGATAAGTCCATGACATGAATGTAGTCGCGAATACCAGTGCCATCAGGTGTAGAATAATCATCACCAAAAACAGAAAGTTTCTCGCGACGGCCCACAGCAACCTGAGCAATGAACGGCATGAGGTTGTTTGGGATGCCTTGCGGATCTTCTCCCATAGTTCCAGACTCATGAGCGCCTACTGGATTGAAGTAGCGCAATATCGTAATGCTAAGGTTGTCTTCTGCTTCCCATAAATCTGAGAGACAGCACTCGACCATATACTTACTGGCGCCATAAGGGTTAGTTGTTGCCCCTGCAGGCGATAGCTCTGTAATAGGTACAATTTCAGGATCGCCATAAACAGTAGCCGAAGAGCTGAAGATAAGCGTCTTAACGCCAGCTTTTTTCATGCAGCGAGCTAGGACAAGTGAACCGTTTACGTTGTTGTCGTAGTATTCGAGAGGCTTAGCTACTGATTCGCCAACCGCTTTAAGCCCGGCAAAGTGAATGACCGCATCAACTTCCTGCTGATCAAATACCATATTCATGAAGTCTTCGTCTCGGATATCGCCAAGATAGAAAACAGGTCTTGTGCTGGTAATGTTCTCAATGCGTCGAAGCACTTCCGGCTTTGAATTGCTCAGATTGTCTACGATGACCGGTTCTATGCCAGCATTGATAAGCTGAACACATGTGTGACTACCTATATAGCCCATACCGCCTGTTACTAAAACTTTCATAGTCGTCTCTAATAGCCATTTCAATTAGTTGCTACGCAGTATAAGGACGGCATCCTTTAAAAGGTTGATCTGTCGCCAAATTGCAAAATCCATATATTAGAAAGCGAAATTACGTAAATGATATTTGCTAATTGCCGTTACGATCCGCAGGATTAGTTGTTAGTGACTAATCCTGCAAACATAGCGTGTTTGATTTTGAGAAAACCTTTTGGAGGGGAGCTAGATAAAAAAATACCCTGTCTTCCGGAGCGGAGAACAGGGCAAAACAACATTAACTAGCTAGTGGCTGTTGTATAATACTGCTGTAAAGGATTGTTTAGCTTGATGGTTCGGCATGATTAAACTACGAAATTAGCTCAAGGTCAACGGATGCCATCCCTTATGCTTACATTCTTTTTCCCAACTCCTCCCAAAACTCATCGAACCCGTACATAATTGTAGGGTCAATGTTGGATTTTATTTCTATCGTCGTATCAGAACTATCATGCTCGTCATCCAACTGAATGACCTCGTCACTTGCATGCCCCGTTGGATATGAACGTTTGCTATCCATAACGTGTCCTCAATACATTCCTAGTAACAAGACCTTATAGTAACAATAATAAAAGTGAGCTGTCCGTTGCTTTAATGACAAGCGATCATAATACCGATTGTTATTCGATCAAAACAGTCAATAAAAGGGCGTCATCCTTTATAATCCTGTTAAAATGCGATCGTTTTGTTGAAGTAGAGTCTCAGTTTTATGGGGAAAGTTTGCGATTTTTTTAGCAGTAGATGGTTCGTTCACGACGAGCTTGAGAAGAAAGTTATTAGAGGCGGCTTTGCTTGGAGCATTTTTACTGTACTGGGCTTCTATCTCATCATAGGTTTCTATCTTAATATCTTCCAAGTAAGTCTCACTGATATAGGAAGTATTCACTATGGCTTAGGTTTGGCTTCTTTAGCTATAGGGCTTCTTGCATACCGACTTCAGAAGCCAGAAGATGTCTGTATTAAATGGTGGGTGCTGTCGTCAATATTCATCTGCTTTTCATGGGTAATTTTAGGACTAACTACCTTCTTAGCCTGGGGCGGAATCGACGAAGCGGAAAAGATTTGGATCATTGGGTTTATGGTAATGCTGATGGGCTGGCATATTAACTCGCTCATGTTGGTCATTAACTTGCTCATCATGATCTCAAGCTATGTTGCGCTAGCCTACGTAACCCGCGAAGTAACCGGCTATACCACATTTATGATAATACTCTCCGGGGCTAAGTTCTTGTTGCTGTTTGCGGTATTCCAAGCATCTATTGGCAGACTGTATAAGCTAGCAAAACATCAATACAAAGCGAGATATGATGCAGTAAACAAAGATGAACTTACTGGCGTTCTCAATCGCAGAGGGTTTAATGACGGGCTACGTGCAGCGATTAGTCTTGCTGAGAGGAAGAATATCAAGCTGTCGCTACTTGCAATGGATGTCGATTACTTTAAACAGTACAACGATAGTCTTGGCCATCCTGCAGGAGATGCTTGTTTAGTTAAGTTAGCCGGCACCGTGTTGAGAGAGTGCAGTCGTGAAACCGACATCGTTGCAAGAGTTGGCGGGGAAGAGTTCGCTATCATTCTAACCGGATGTAACGAAAACAAAGCATTGATGGTAGCAAACAGAATTCAGAATGCTATTAAAGCCGCTGCTATACCGCACCCACAGTCTGCTGTATCTGATTTTGTTACCGTTAGTATTGGCATTACTGAGTACAGCGGCAATGACCCAGAGAGACTATATCACAACGCCGACAGGGCGCTATACAAGGCAAAATATCTAGGTAGAAACATCATTCATGTATGCCACTGCGAACAATGTGAGTGATGTGGATAATCTGAGGGAATTTTTGTCGTCTGTAATATATATATAACTTCTAAGAGATCTTAGAAGTTATATTAAACACAGAACAACGTTATTCCCTCACTTTCACCTTAACTGCGGAATGAGATTGAAATGAGTACTACACCAATAAAAAAGGCAGCATAAAAATATGCTGCCCGTCTAAGCCGAATGGGGGTGTCTATGTGGCCCTAATAGGACTCCCAATGCCACATAAATCGTTGGCTAAAAAATGTACCCTACATAACAGTTGCATCAAGGATTCATGCGACACACATACTTTCTAACATCTGGGTTGATAGCGCTATTGCGATAATTCACAATCAATGGGACGTTTGTGTTTAATGAGCTGTCCGTCACGATTGCACGTACAAACCACATTGTTTGGTTTTAATTGAAGAACATCTGCAATCTTGGCCATAACATCCATTCTGCCTGTTTTCTCTGCCGCTTCTAATATCAACTCGAGACCGGTTTTAGACTTGCTATTCACTGTAATATCCAGATGTAAAAAAAGCGCCACAAGGGCGCTATAAATAAGGCAGTAGATAGGACTTTACTTATTTAACAGAAGCAATTGCTTCCATAACTTTCGCTTCAACACCAGCGTCAACTGCGCCTTCGTGAGCAAAAACAACGACACCTTCGGCATTAAGAACGACAGTTACAGCGCTCTTGTTAGCCATTTCGAATTCTTTAGCAATAACGCCTTTACCGTCCATCACATATAGGTTTGCAGAGTCGTTCTTAGCGCCTTTCTTAAATTCGCTTTTGATGAACATACCAGCACCCATAGGAGCGTCTTTAGCATTGATGATACGACACATACGGATATCACCAGCAGCCTGAACTTTCTCAGAAGTAGCCTGGTGCATGTCGTTCGCTTCTGCGTGACCAGCATTCGCAATAAGGTATGTTGCTTTGCCAACTAGCTCATCAGAACCCCAAGCTTCAAATTTGCCTTCAGGGGTAGCTACGCCACCTTTTGCGATTTCGAATTCTGGAAGTTTTTGACCTACAGTGAGGTTAGACATGGTTTGTTTCCCTTTATGTTTATCTAGTAATTTGTTGAGGTAGATATTGCTACTGTTTTAGTTCAAAAAACTAGAGGTAGAGCATATTTGCAAAATAAAGGAAGCTGTTTGTTAAATATCATAAAGAAGGCGATCGCATTGACCGCCTTATATATTATCAGTTAGTCATCAAAGTCGAATAGAGGCTCTGCTGGTTCACCAAGTGACTCAAGGTACTTCTTAGCTTCTGCCTTCATTTCAAGATACTTCTTAGGCTCTTTTTTAGCTAAGTTCTTTCTTTCGCTAGGGTTTTTAGCGATGTTAAACATCTTAGGTGGCTTAGGCTTGCTCGCACCTATCAAATCAACACCTAGATACGTAAGCTTATAATCGCCTTTTCTAAAGCCAACAAGTTTGCCGCGCATAAAGATTGGGATGAAGTCTCGAGGTGATTCCTCACCGTTAAGAATATTCCCAGATTGGTCGAAACCGTCAGAGATAACATCAGGCATAGCAATGCCGGTCATTGCTGAAACCGTAGGCATGATATCGGCAGCAGAGAATAAGGCGTTATTCACGCCAGGTTTAATTTGACCAGACCAAGAGATGATGCCGGGAACTCTGCTACCACCTTCGTATGGAGATGATTTACCTTCTCTGAAAGGCTTAGCTGAGCCAGCAGAGCCTCTTTCAGAATATGACAGCCAAGGACCATTGTCAGAAGTGAAAATAACAATAGTATTATCGTCAATTCCGTTCATACGAAGAGAACGTATGATGCGACCCATCGAATAGTCAGTTTCTACCATCATATCGCCATAAGGCGTAGCAGTTACCCCTGCAAAGTCAGGAGAGCGGAAGATAGGAACATGACCTTGAGGGTACGCAACATACATAAAGAACGGATCGTCTTTATTGTTATTGATGTACTCGACAGCGCGAGAAGTGTAGTCGCGAGTCATAATGTTTTGGTTAAGCAGACCTACTGGGTTGTCGCTAAAGCTACCATCGCTATTTGCAAATGAGTGCATTAGAGGAACTTGGAAGTCCTCGTTATTAGCAAGACCGTCAGCATCGCGAGCAAGAGTTTGATCTCGTTCAGAGATGAACTTTAGGTTTTCTGGGTTACGAAATGCCTCTGGGTTAGAGAACTTTCGTTTAACTTGTTTAAGACGATAGTCTTCGTTCGTGTTAAACATGTCATTAGATACTGTAGTGCCATACCACTCTTGAAAGCCATGACGAGTAGGGATGTGTTCAACGCCACCTTCGCCAATACCTAAGTGCCATTTACCCAGCATGAATGTCTTATAGCCGCCATCGCGCAGCATTTCAGCCATAGTGATTTCAGACTTAGGAAGACCATCTTTATCTGTCTCGTCAAAAACCGGCATTACGTCGCCATACATACCGGTTCTAAGACCAACTCTAGAAGTTAGCAAAGATGCGCGAGCTGGTGAGCTAACCGGCGCGGTCATATAGAAGTCAGTAAAGTTTTGACCGTTTGCAGCCAGTTCATCAATGTTAGGGGTAGGGTATACGCCTCCATTCGCACTGATGTCTGCATATCCAACATCGTCAAGAAGAACGACAATAACGTTAGGTTGCGTAGTTGGCGCTCGATTAGAGCCATTGATAGCTTCGCCAGCGCTAGTGCTAGCAGAAACAGAGGTTGATAGTAGAGCAGCAGTTACAAGGCCACCTACAAGAGTTTTTTTAAACATGATTGTCTCTCAGTTAATTGTTTTCGTAAACTTATGCTCAATGAATAACCTCTACAATTACGATATTTAACAAACAGCATCTGTTATTTGATTTCTGAGTCTCGCATCTCATAACCAAACTCTTATAGCACGTAGCATCTTCGCTTCACACAAAAGCAATAAGAGCAAAAGTAATGATCCCACTCCACACAATGGCAAAACCTACTGGCTCTAAGTGCAACATCGACTGCGAATACTGCTTCTATCTCGAGAAAGAAAAACTATACCCAGATGCAAGCGACTGGCGAATGTCAGATGACGTACTTGAAACCTATATCAAGCAAACAGTAGAGAATCAAAAACAACTGCCTCACTGTGAATTCTCTTGGCAGGGCGGCGAACCTACGTTAATGGGGATTGAGTTCTTTCAAAAGGCTGTCGAGCTTCAGCACAAATATGCCGGTTCAAAGCAATGCGTTAACTCATTCCAGACGAACGGCATCTTACTTAACGATGCATGGTGCGAGTTCTTCGCTCAAAACAACTTTCTAATTGGACTATCTATCGACGGAGAGGCAAAGCATCACGATACCTATCGCAAGACACGTTCAGGCAAAGGCACCCATTACAAAGTAACTCAAGCATTGTCTCTGCTGCGAAAGCACAAGGTTGAGTTCAATGCGCTAGCAGTAATCAGCAAGAGCAACGCAAACGACCCCAAAGGCGTATATAAAGCACTTAAGTCATATGGGTGCAGACATATTCAGTTTACCCCTCTAGTAGAGCGTGAGGCTCAGGAAGAGACAGAAGACGGCTTAATTCTAGTTAGCCCTGACTTCACAGGAACGGCAAAAGTAAGTAGGTGGTCTATTACTGCGAATGAATACGGGGATTTTCTTTGTGGCGTATTTGATCAATGGAAAAAGAAAGACATCGGAAAAGTATTTATCTATACGTTCGAAGGAACGCTATCTCAGATGGTAGGGCAACCAGGAGCGAGCTGTGTGATGCAGCCAACCTGTGGAAACGCAGTGGCGCTAGAATCTAATGGTGATATCTATTCGTGCGATCACTTTGTTTATCCAGAACATAAGATGGGCAACATACTTTCTGAAAAGCTTGGTGATATTGCAGAGTCTGAAAAACAAGTAAATTTTGGCAAGGCTAAGAAAGATAATATTTCTGTAGACTGCAAGAGCTGTAAATATCTATCGCTATGTAACGGAGGATGCCCAAAGCAGCGTTTCGAGATATCTAGCGATGGTCGCCCAAATAAGAATTATCTATGTGCGGGTTACAAAAAGTATTTTTCGCACACTTCGGATTTATTTAAGGAAATATTAATCACGATAGAGGGAAGCTAATGAAAAAAACATTAATTGGGTGCGCAATTGCAGGGGCGGTGTTTGCAGGGCCAGCATTAGCTGCTGATTTGCCAGATATGGTTGTTTTCATAACTGACGATCAAAGTTTGCATGACAGCAATCACTATGGAAACAAAGACTTAAAAACCCCTAACATGAACATGCTTGCCGAGAAGGGTATTAAGTTCAACAATGCATTTGTGGCCTCACCAAACAGTGGCCCAAGTAGAGGGGCTATGTTAACTGGGCTAATGCCATCACGCAATGGAGCAGAAGCAAATCAGACACATCCTAGAGATGATATAAAAAAACTGCCAGCTTATTTCCAAGAACTAGGTTATGAAGTAGCAGCTTTCGGAAAAGTAGCTCACTCTGATGCAGAACGGTATGGCTTTGACATTAGCAAGTCAACAGAGGGGTTTATTTGGGAGGGCGGAATCAAAGACGCTGTTGAGTACCTAAATGATCGCGATAAAAACGCCAACAATAAGCCTTTGCTTATGTTTGTTGGCACAAAAGACCCACACGTTCCGTGGCCTGAAAATAATGGCTTCGATCCAGACGCATTAACAGTACCAGAGCAGTTTGTTGATACTAAAATGACTCGCGAGTATCTTGCTCGGTATTACACGGCAGTAGAACAAGCTGATACTCAACTAGGAGAAGTTTACAAACTTGTTCAAGATAAGCTAGATAACCCATTGTTCATTCATACCAGCGATAATGGCGCTCAATTGCCATTTAGCAAATGGGACCTGTATGATATGGGCGTTCGAGTGCCATTTGTGGCAAGCTGGCCTAGTCATATTGAAGAAGGTATCGAGACAGATGCGATGATTAGCTGGGTTGACTTACTTCCAACGCTTTTGGCTGTAGCTGGTGGTGAACAGCCAAAAGGCTTAGATGGCAAGTCTTTTGCTGATGTGCTTTACGCCCCATCGACTGTTCATCGAGAAAAAATTTACTCGACAGCTTCTGGCGATAGCGGCATTAATAAATTCCCAATTCGTTCGGTTCAGGACGCAGAATTCAAATATATTTTGAACCTATATCCTGAAATGAAACACGATACGCACATCAACATTTCCGGCGCGAGTGATGGTAGAGAGTATTGGGACTCATGGCGAGAAAAGGCGAAAGTTGATTCAAAAGCCAATTCAATTGTATATCGATACTACTATCGACCATCTGAAGAGCTGTATGACGCCAAGAACGACCCAAATCAACTTAATAACTTAGCTGACGACCCTCAGTATGCAAATCGCATGAAAGCCATGAGAGAAGACTTGGAACGATGGATGAATGAGCAAGGTGACAAGCGAATTCTTTACAAAGACCCTATCGGTTTCAAGATGAAGACGCTGATGGGGCTTAGCAAAGCATTATTTTTCGAAGAAGAAGAAGATTTTCAACGTTAATTTCATCTCTCTGAAAAAAACTAATATCTAAAAAAATGGTTCATTACATTAAAACCAGAAATACTTCTCTCACACTGAGAAGTCCATGCTAGAGATAATTAAAGCAATAGGGTAAAAGGAAAGGGCTCCAAGAGCCCTTTTTTGTATTTAAGATTTGAAGAACGACAGACGTTCTTTTTGCTGTTCAGCAAGACCGGATAACTCAGAGGCAGTAGTAGCACTTTGATTAATGCCAGCCACATTCTGGCTAACTATATCCAAGACAGAGGTAACGCTGATACTGACATGTTCGGTTACGCCAGATTGCTGCCCTGCTGCGATTGCTACTTGGGAATTGATGTTACTGATTCCAGTTACTGCGTCTGCAATCCCATGAATCGCTTCGTTAGCTTGTTTCATTAAGTTGTGGTTGTTCGCTAGCTTATTGAGGCTATTTGTCATTTCATTATTGGCATTTTTTGCCTTGTATTGCACAGACTCGATGATTTTTTGGATTTCATCAGTAGAATTTTGAGTTCGACCCGCTAATGTTCTTACCTCATCAGCTACAACCGCAAACCCTCGACCTTGTTCGCCAGCTCGTGCTGCTTCGATGGCCGCATTTAATGCAAGCAGATTAGTTTGATTCGATATATCTTCGATAACCTTAACTACTTCTCCAATTGCCTCAGATTCAATCGCAAGTTGATTAATTGTCTCTGCTGTATCATTAAGCGAGTCATGCATTTCTTTATTGGCGATATGACTCTGTTCGAATGCAGCAATCCCTTCATTAGATAAGTTCATAACGTACTTGGTAGACTTATCAGCATTAGAAGCGTTCTGCGCAACATCACTGGCGGTGCTAGATAGCTCGTTGATAGAGGTGACGATAAGATCTATTTGAGCTTTCTCTTCCTCTGCATTTGTTCTCGACTGAACCATTACCGATGACAGTTCAGTAGAGGCAGACGCTACGTTGTCGCCAACAGATACAAGCGAATCGACAGTATCTCTAAGGTTATCAATGGTTGCATTGATATCTCGCCCAAGAGCTGACAACTCATTATTGCCTGACGATGAAAATTTGACATTCAAATGACCATCAGCAACATTTTTCATTATGCCTTGCAGCTCTTTGATTGGTGAAGTAATGAGATTGGCAACAAAGTAAGGGCAATAGAATCCAAGAGCAAGCATTACGGATATAATAATCAAGCCAGAACCTTTAGATGTGCCTTGATCAGCTTCTCTTTTTTTGATTGCTCGAACAACATTGCGATTTAGCTTTTTAGACTTAGCACTAATTGACTTCTCAAGTTCGCTCAGAGCAGCTTTGTATTTGTTTATAGCTGAAATGTCATGCTCTTGAATAGCAGTTAAGTTTTCAACGCTTAGAGAGCTAACTAGAGCGTCTGCATTAATACCGGAAACCTTGACCGACTTGCTAGTAATCACATCAAGTCTGCTTTTTATGGCACCTGGGCTGGTGTCGCCTTTTGATATAACGTAATTAATAACAGTGGTATTAATGCCAGATAGCTCATCGTTAATGTCGGATAGTACGGCATGTTCGATTGCAGATTGCTGTGACGGCACAGTGATCGAGTTTTCCCAGTAGGTCATGTCAGCAATGCTGTAAACGATCCCCCCAAATAGCATTGCTGAAACAAAAAGAACTGGCATAACAATCTGAAACTTTATAGACCTGCTCTGAAGGATTTTTTTCATCTAAACTTCCTTTTTTTTTGATAAAAAAATACCGCTCCTAGAGCGGTATTCTTATATAAGTTCTGACTAGTCAATCCAGCCGCGAGGGTTAGCAGCAAGTTCCACGTTCTCTTTGTCCAGAATCGCTTTCATATTAGCAGCAGCCTCTGGATGCTTTTCGGTTACGTCATACGCTTCGCGAGTGTCGTATTCATAATCATAGAGGTGAGAAGGGCGCATTTGTTTAATTGATACCGTTTTGCTCATATCATTAGAGTAAATACCAACTTCGCCTCTATATTTGAATCGATCTCCACGAACACCCTCTATCACTTTGCCACCGTAGTAGTAAATGAAACGCTCACCATACTGCTCTCGATAAGCTTCTTCATCACCGGCGAATAGGCTTGCAATATCAAGTCCATCCATTCTGCGATCTTGAGGTACATCTATACCAGCATAAGAAAGAAGAGTAGGGAACACATCAACGCCATTTAATAGGCTATCAATAACTTTGCCTTCTTTAATCTTGTCAGGCCATGAAACGATAAATGGAACTCGTTGACCGCCATCGAAGCTTTCAAATTTACGACCACGAGCGTCACCGGCATCACCATCAAACCAAGGGCCATTATCACTTGTAATAATGAAAATGGTGTTCTCGTATTTGCCTTCAGCTTTCAGCTTTTCAATCATTTCGCCAACGCTGTTATCAATATCGCTCATTACATCGCCATAAAGACCCGCATCAGACTTACCAAGTTCTTCTTCAGGAACGAACAGAGGTACGTGTGGGAAGCTATGAGCGAAGTACATGAAGAAAGGTTTGTTATCGTCAAACGATTCGATGTACTCACTGGCTTTGTCAAAGTAAGCGTCATTTAGCTTAGTTTGATCAACTGGCGCAGGAATAGCGATGTCGTCTTTGTCGTAGATTTCAAACGGGTCCATATCGTTGCTGTACAGAGCGCCATAGAATTGCTCGAAGCCCATGTTATGCGGTCTAGCATCTTTCACGTCACCCAAATGCCACTTACCAATCATAGCTGTAGAGTAACCGGCTGCTTTCATAGGCTCAGCTATAACAACTTCATCAGTTGGTAAGTACGTATTTAGGTCGTAAAATTTATTGATGTTGATGATAGGGTGATCTGACGGCCAGACAACACCAGCAAGTCCGTTTCTGATTGGATAGCGACCAGTCATCATTGCTGCGCGAGACGGGGTACTACTAGACGCACCAGTGTAGTAGTTAGTAAATCTAAGGCCATATTCAGCAAGCTTGTCGATATTTGGCGTCTTGATAGCTTTGCTGCCATATGAGCTTAAGTCGCTATAACCCATATCATCTAAAACCATAAGAACGATATTTGGACGTTCCAGTTTTTGAAGTTCTGGCTGTTGAGCTTCAATGTTAGATAAATATTCTTGCTTCTTCGCCAAGTGAACAGGGTTAATATCAACTGAATACGTCGCAAGTTTAATTATTGGCTGTGAAATAACAGCGGCAACAGCAATCGCAACCGCAGTTTTGACCTTATGTCTCTTTACTACTTCTAACGCTTTTTTGGGCTCGAACATATATTGATCTCAAATAAAAAAAAGCCTCTATTGAGGCTTTTGACTAGTTAGTCACGCACTCAGTTTCCACTGCAAGCCACTTTCTGTAAGGGCAAGAGTTTTTACGCATAACGCCTCTAAGCTCAACATAGCAGCCACAAGCTCTGCATAAAGCATCCAGCAACTTGTCACAGCCTTTGCAGATCTCCATTCGCTCTTGATAGGTTTTTTCATCTACCTTAAGCGAGTAGTCGATATGCTTAATTCTCTGTTCCAAGTTTGCGGCATACTCGGCATCAATTTTTGCCAAAATACAGGCTTTGCATTCGCGTGAGCTGCTAGTCATATTACTTAGCCTGTAGAGTAATTACGGCACAAGCAGGGATGGTTAGCTTGATACCTTTCTCTGTGATTTCAAAGTCAGTGAACTTCTGCTCTGTAACATTTTCAGGGTGTTCGAACGTATTGTGAGCGTTGAACTCACCGGCTAGAACAGTTGCTTTAACTTCGCTTGGCTGTAGCTCTGTGTACTCGATGAATACCTCTTGAGCGTCAGTCATAGACGTATTGTTAAGAGTCGTAGTTAGAAGACCTTTACGAGTGCGAGAAGTAGATTCGAATAGCTCAGCTACTTTAGCGTCTTCAACGCCGATTTGCTCAACACCTTCAAAGCGAGAATCAATTAGGTGAGCGTTCTTGTGAGCCTTGTACATGTTGAAAACATGATAAGTAGGCGTAAGAATCATCTGTTCGCCTTCCGTAAGAATCATTGCTTGAAGAACGTTAACCGTTTGAGCAATGTTCGCCATGTCGATCTTGTCGGCATGCTTGTTGAAGATGTTCAGAGACATAGCCGCAACTTGCGCACAACGCATTGTGTTTTGCTGGTATAGCCAGAATGGGTTAGTGTCTTCTTCTGTCTGGTACCATGCGCCCCACTCATCGATCATTAGCTTAACTTGACCTTCTGGATCGTGCTTACGCATGATTTCAGAGTGCTTAACGATTAGCTCTTCGATGTGTGCTGCGCTGTTTAGCGTTTTGTACCACTCGTCTTGATTGAAGTCAGTAGCCCAACCACGAGGATGCTCCATTTTAGGAAAGCAGTAATAGTGAAGAGCAAGACCTGTACATTTGCTTTGAGTAAGTTCATTAAACTCACTGAACTCATCACGACCTATGTTATCGGTCATGATTCCTTTCATTACCTTGTCAGTCCAATCATAGTCTTCACGGTTCGGACCCGATGCGATACGACGGAAAGGGGAATTCCAATCGTAAGTACGCGCAAAGTTGTTGTAGCGGCGGAATTCAGAAGCGTAGTGCTCTGGATTCATTGAGCCACCACAGCCCCACATTTCATTACCAATGCCAACGTAATCAAGTTCCCAAGGTTCTTCGCGACCATTTGCTTTACGCTCAAGCACAAGCTCAGAGTCCACAGAAGCAGTCATGTACTCAACCCAATCCTGCATTTCTCTAACGGTAGCGCTGCCCATGTTTAGGTTGATATAGGTCTTACAATCTAGCTGCTCACAAAGCTCAAAGAATTCGTGAGTACCAAAGTGGTTATTCTCAAGAACGCCGCCCCATAGAGAGTTGATTACCGGCTTACGTGTTTCAACAGGACCAACACCGGCTTTCCAGTGGTAATCTTCTGCGAAACAACCACCAGGCCAACGAAGAACAGGAATCTCTAGATCTTGAAGCGCTTCAACAACGTCAGAGCGCATGCCGTTAACGTTAGGAATATCAGAGTCTTTGCCTACGAAGATGCCTTCATAAATACAACGTCCTAAATGCTCTGCAAAATGCCCGTAAATGTCTTCGCTAATTTGACCTAGTTTTTTGCTTTCGTTAATAACAAGCTTTTTCATTCTCTTGTCCGTTATTGTGAATAAGTAGTGGCGCTAACTTTGCGCCTAATCCACCAGCTCAACAATTACGATATTTAACAACCATCATCCTCTATTTGTTTAATGTGCCAATGGTCTCATTTCATTAAATTTCCATGAGGTAACTTGTCCGCAAATTCACTAGCGAGACGTTTTCAATGAAACCTGCGGTTAAGAAATACTTAATTGGTTTAGACTTTGGTTCCGACTCAGTGCGGGCTGTAATCGTCAGCGCGCAAAACGGCAAAGAGAAAGGCAGCGGTACTGCTTTTTACAAACAATGGATGGAAGGATTATTTTCAGATCCTTCTAAATCTAAATTCCGTCAGCACCCGTCTGACTACATCAATGCAATGACCAAAGCGATTAAAGACGCTATCGCTGATTCTGAAGAGGGTATTGCTGCGAAAATCGTAGGTATCGGCGTAGATACAACGGGCTCAACTCCTGCTCCTGTCGACAAAAACGGCGAAATTCTGGCGCTTAAGCCTGAATTCTGGGAAAACCCAAATGCGATGTTCGTACTTTGGAAAGATCATACTTCAGTCGAAGTTGCAGACCGGATTAACAAGCTAGCGGCTTCTGAAGAATTCGAAGATTACACCAAGTATGTTGGTGGCATTTACTCGTCTGAATGGTACTGGTCAAAAGCTGCTTACATTGCAGAGCAAGACAGCTCTATTCACGAAGCCGCTCACTCATGGGTTGAGCTATGTGACTGGATTCCTGCAATTCTTTCTGACACTACGCACCCTAATAAAATTAAACGCGGCATCTGTGGCGCAGGTCATAAAGCACTATGGCATGAATCGTGGGGCGGTCTTCCTAGTCAAGATTTTTTAACTGCAATCTCCCCAACTCTAGAAGGCATGCGTGACAAGTATTCCAAGACTGTTTATGCCTCTGATTCTCTAGCAGGAACGCTAACTAAAGAATGGGCTACAAAGCTTGGTCTAAATGAAGGTATCGCTATCGCAGTTGGCGAGTTTGACTGTCATATGGGTGCAGTTGGTGCCGGTGCTGGCGCAAACGATCTAGTTAAAGTAGTTGGCACGTCTACTTGTGACATTTTGATGGTTGATGCTGAAGAGCTTGGCAACCAAACAATCAACGGCATCTGTGGTCAGGTTAACGGTAGTGCATTGCCTGGTCTTGTTGCGCTAGAAGCCGGTCAGTCTGCATTCGGTGATATCTACGCATGGTACAAGCGTCTTCTGTCTTGGCCTTTGAAAGAGTGGGCTGCGCAGAACCCAGATGACAAGCAGGTGACTCGTGATATCGAAGAGAACATTTTCCCGATGCTTTCTTCTGCCGTTAACTATCGCGACAACAGCATGGGCGCACTTTCAGTTGATTGGCACAATGGTCGTCGTACACCGAATGCTAACCAGCGTTTAACTGGCGCTATTTCCAATCTAAATCTTGGTTCTGATGCGCCTGAAGTTTTCCACTCTCTTGTTGAATCTACAGCGTTTGGCGCAAAGTCTATCTGTGATTGCTTTGTATCTCAGGGCGTTAATATCAAACGTGTAATTGCGATTGGCGGCATCTCTAAGAAATCACCGCTTGTAATGCAGACATGTAGTGACGCACTTAACCTAGATATTTCTGTTGTTGAGTCAGAGCAATGTTGTGCTATCGGTGCTGCAATCTTTGCCGCTGTAGCTGCTGATCTATTCAAGACAACTGAAGAAGCTCAGGCAATCATGTCGAGCCCTGTTTGTCAGATTTATCGCCCTCGAGTAAAAGAGTCTGCTGTATACCAGGAACGCTTTGAAGCTTATCAAAATCTTGGTCAGGCAATTGAGACGCTTATTATGTCCGGCGTTAAGGGTGAGATGTAATGAGTAATTTAGCCCAGCTACGCAAAGACGTTTATGAAGCTAATATGGCGCTTCAAGAACATAACCTGATTACTTTCACATGGGGCAACGTATCTGGTATCGACCGCGAACAAGGACTTGTAGTTATCAAGCCTAGTGGCGTTCCATACGAAGAGCTAAGCCCTGAAAATATGGTTGTGGTTAATCTAGATGGTGAAGTAGTAGAGGGAGACATGAACCCGTCTTCTGATACTGACACTCACGTACAGTTATACCGCGCATACAAAGATATGGCCGGTATCGTTCACACTCATTCCCCGTATGCGACATCTTGGGCTCAGGCAGGCAAACCAATACCGGCACTTGGCACGACTCACGCTGACTACTTCTACGGAGATATACCTTGCACTCGCGCTTTAACAAACGAAGAGTTACAAGGTCAGTACGAACTAAACACGGGTCTTGTAATAGAAGAGGCTATTGGCTTAAAAGATCCAATGGCGACACCGGGCATTATTGTAAAGGAACATGCCCCATTCACATGGGGAACATCCCCGAAGAATGCGGTTCACAACGCCGTTGTCTTAGAAGAAGTGGCGAAGATGGCGTTGAACGCAATAATGCTAAATCCATTGGTAACATCTATTCCGCAAGGCTTATTAGATAAGCATTATCTAAGAAAGCACGGTAAAGATGCATATTACGGTCAGAAGAAATAAGGAAGAAGAATATGAAAGCATTTAATAAAAAAGTATGGTTCGTAACAGGCTCTCAGCATCTTTACGGCGCGAAAGTTCTAGAAGAAGTAGCGCACCACTCAGAAGTAATGGTTGGTGGTCTAAATAAGTCAGAAGCAATCTCTACTGGGTTTGTTAACAAAGGCACAGCTAAGACGGCAGAAGAAATTCTAGCAGTATGTAAGGAAGCGAATAACGATCCTGAATGTGCAGGTCTAGTTCTTTGGATGCACACGTTCTCGCCTGCAAACATGTGGATTGCCGGTCTTAGCCAGCTTAATAAGCCATTTACTCATCTTCACACTCAGTTCAATGCCGGTCTTCCTTGGAATGAAATCGACATGAACTTCATGAATACTAACCAGAGCGCACACGGTTGTCGTGAGTTTGGTTTCATCGGTACTGCGATGAACCTAGAGCGTAAAGTGATCGTAGGTCACTGGGAAGATGAGGGTGTACACGCAGAGCTTGATAC
>NZ_JAKJSP010000064.1:0-39071 GCF_050337085.1 Photobacterium sagamiensis
CTTTCAACCTTTCAACATCGGCGTAATAACCAGGAACAGACAAGCAGCCTTCTTGACCGATTTCCTTATGATCACCACTTTCAATTATAGGGTTCACTAACACCAATGGCTCATTTCGGGATTGTGAAATATCGATAACAACGATAGCTTCCGTTCTGCCAACTTGCGTTGCAGCTAAACCAATACCATCATCGGTACTGTACATAGTTTCGAGCATGTCTTCGATTAATTGCTGAACTTGACTGATATCTTTAACTTCAGAAGCTTGAATTTTTAACTTCTGATTCGGAATTGTAAGTACTTCTAAAACTGCCATTTTACCTCGAAACTAAAATAAGGGCTTATAACGCCTAGAATAAGGTGTGCGAACGATACACTTACAAAGCGTACTGAACTCCACAGCAAAACCGCCGAGTGTAACGCATCACCTTGATTGCTTTAGGCAACAGTAGCCAAAGGTAAAGACTTGCAGTCATCTAGAATAAATAGTGGATGTTCTTTAAGCTTTCTCTTTGCAGGGACAATAGCAAGAAGTTCATCTTTCATCGTTGATGACGCTATCAGTCCGGTTGCTAACAGTGACAAGATTGATTCTGTTATTCCCATAGTCGTTGGAATAATTGAAGACCCTAAGGCCCATGTACCGACAGCACCGCCTGTTTTTAGAACAGAGCCTATTCTAAGAGCTTCCCATGCCTCACTTTCTTTTTCTTTGAGGTTTAAAAACTCTCGCTGAAGGTTAGTGATCAACTGAAGAAGCTCCTCGGGTGACTTATTGTCATACCGACCCATATTTCTCATTTTCTTTGAGAGTAGGTTCTTTGTCTGAGCAAGCACTGGTAAAGTTTGCTTTCGAATATGCAGAACATCATTCCATGAAGCTCCCTCAAGGGCTTGCTCAAGCTTATCGTTGTCAATAACACTATATTCCAATGAAAAATCTATAATAGAGTTATGCTGTTTGTATACGCTTGAATTAGATTTCAAAAAATCCATTGATATATTTGTATTAATCGCATCAATAGCAATTGGGGTTGCCCCTAGAGCTTGAGCCATTCGCATAGCTTTCAATGCTCTACCAACTCTCAAGTTTGCAATCATTAACCAATCATCGTTAATATCATCGAAAGTTATACCTGGCTGATATTCAACTGCATATTTTGACTTTGCCCCGCTTGGAGCAATACCGCCACCACTGATCAGTGTATTTGGCAATTTAAAAGGTGATTTAGAGTTAGTTGCATCTAGTGCAGCACTTCTTACTAAAGACTCTTTCGAAAGAGCTGAATTATGAGCAACCCAATATGACCCGGGATCAATTGTTTTTATATCGAACGAGTGAATAGGGTTCACTATTCTCCGGTTGACTAGAGAACTAACCCCTTTCATAACGTCATGATATAGCTCTTCATAACCATCAACTCTAGGATAGAGTCCTCTAGCAGCCCAGCCAACACTCATCGAACCAAAATCTTCAACAACCTCCTTATCATTAACTATCGCTTTATCTTCGATATGACTGAACCCCACGCTCTGGTGCTGAACGACTAACCTTTTAAGTTTATTTTCTGTAATGGGTTTATCACCAGTCATTACAAAGACACTACTTTCCACTCAGTTAACCCTCGATGTATTGTTGACTAATTCGATTTGTTGCCTAACGCCTGCATAACACGTTTACTACTATGCAGATTAAGCTGAATTTTACCGCCTTAATCACTGAAACTAAAGACAATCTAGAATGCCGAATGTAGTAAATCGTGTTGATGCGACTGTTATGTTCGTTCTGCCAATGATTGTTGTACTTCATGTCTAACATGTTCAAATGTTGGTCGAAAATGTGGCGCAAATTTTTGATCTAAGGACATTGATATAGTATCGAGATGGGTACATAAAATACTATCAAGGCTGGCAAAAACTCTTGCACGTTGAGACTTATAGTTTTCCATACCTAACGATAGGTCCAACTTAATAAGTGAGTGTAGCTGTGCATTTATTGCATTCCATGAGGCAAACAAACTTTCATAACAAATTAAGAAATCAAAAGACCTTTTTCCAAATTCTTTGATTATCAAATCAGGATCTTTATTTCCTTGATAGCTGGTATGAACTGAACAAACCTCAGCAGCATGATGACTTAGTATATCGCTCAACACTCGGTTATTCATAGTCGGAATTTTGCGTTCTAGTTCAGACTTTACAATCGAAGAAAAAAAGGCAATATCAGACTCGATTTTTTGTAATTTTAATGTATCTAGAGTGTATTGCTGCTGCTTTTGATGCTCTTTTAGTTGTACGTATAAAAAGGTGACAGATATTACTGTGATGATAGGACCTAGAACACCACCAAAGAAACTACCCATTTCAGCCCATTTGCTATGATCTGTCCAAACACCAAACACCAAACACCAAACACCAAACCCGAATTGATTGATGTAGAGAACTATTGGAAGCAATACAAGTACCGCGAAAAACATACCAACTAATTTCAATTTCCCCCCAAAAACATAACATTTTATTCAACGAACTCGGTTCGTATATCTCCTGTTTATCGGTAGATATACGAATGAAATATGCGATCTGAGTTCGGTATTTACCCAATCGATCATTTACGAGTAGCCAAGGTGAACCATCACAGCAATGATTAACCAAGCCTCTAAATGGCACGCTACCGCCCTCAGAAATCAATCTGCGCATGCCTTGTTATGCAGACAACGATACCACCAAAGATGTATGGATTTTTTGATGCTGTTCGGATTGTATGATTATTGTTGCTCATCTTGACATGGACGACAGGCACTGCGTAAGAACCCCGAATTATGGAAAGAGAAGTTTCAGGGACGCAAGGTTAATACTGCGCTACTAACCAATAACAAAACCGTCGTTGTGCCAGGAACGGAAACCATGAGCCTAAAATTTACCGAAGCCAAATTAGAACGAGCCATTATTGAGCCACTGGGCGAGCAAGGCTATGACCAGATCTACAGTTCTGGAACAATCATACTGTGACGCTATGCTCAGATAGTCGGGGATGGAAGCTGTCTGCCTCGATAGGCCGTCAGTGCCAATCCGCCCAGCCCGAACAGCACCACTGCCAGTTTAATTACCCCACCGACAATGGGAATGAGCTGTAACAGCCCCAGCAGGATGATGGCGATAAGAAAGGAGAGGATAAGCAGCCCCTTGCCTGCCGTTTCCCTTTTTCCGGTAAGGCGCAGGCCCAGATCGCCAACGGCAAAGATGCCGGTTACCACGGCAACCAATATCATCACCAGATAGCTGGCCAGCAGCCCCAGGGCAAGCAGCGAGCCAATGGTGGTGACAAACAGCAGCATGATTATCAGCGGGGTGGTGATCAGCACCATCACGCCCAGCCCGAGGCAGAGCCAGGGTTGGCTGTGCAGCATGACCATGGCTTGATCTGTCACCCGCGGAAACAGCAGATAAAGCACCACCCCGGTGGTCATCAGGCTGACGGCGAAAAATGTAAATGCAGCCAGCGGAACAGTGCCGTCCTGTTCCATATGCTCCGGAAGCGGCCGCTCGATGATGCGTCCGTCGATCACGGCATCGTCACCGAGCTTTGGCGGTTGCTCACTGCGCCAGATCAGATCACCGTGAAGGTGGGCGCCATCGAGGATCTCGATCTGCTCGGCTATCAGCTCCACATCTCCCATCACTTCCCCGCTGATAATTACATGGCGTGCCGCCGCCTTCAGTTCCCCGCCTACTTGTCCTGACACCCGCACCGATTCGCCAGCCAGCCAAGCCCAACTACCGATCCGGCTGCCTGACTCCAGGGTAACGTTTTCTCCCGCTGCCACCATATGATCGCCCACCTCGCCGCTGACGATCACCCGGCGACCGGCTGCACGCACATCATCTAACACTTTGGCGCGCAGATTAATGATTTCTGCAGCGGCGATCACATCGCCATTCACCGTATCGGTGACGTTGATCACCTGTCCGGCAGCGACAAGATCGCCTTTCACCTCGGCAAGTATTTCGATATGGCGGCCAGCGGTATAGAGATCGTGCTCGACCGGTGCACGGATCAGCACTGTTTCGCCCATGACTTGTGCCTGCAGCGCGGTTCCCCATATCAGGGTAAGTACAGCGGCAAAAAAACAGATAAGGGTGTGAGTTCGTGGGTTCATGGCATCCTTGTCCTCTGGAATCGAAGATCCTTCTCCTTTGATAGTAGAGTAAAAAACGGCTTGTATGCTGTTATTGGTATGTGTACCTCACGTTCCAAGCAGCAAGCGGATGAAAATATGTGATGGTTGTATACCCAAGTAACCTCAAGATGCAGGTAACTTGGGTATAAGTTCTACTTTAAAGCTGAATTAACGGAGAGCAGTTGAAGGCGGGCAGTCCAAAGCAGCGCAGGGCATCAATATAGCAATCACGTTTTACTTTGCCGGCAGGTCGACTGGAAGGTGATAGGCCGTCTTCGACTGCGCAATGGGTAAAATGGATAGTGGTGTTATTTTCTCGCCATTGCAGTGTGTCGAACAATACCTGTGAGCGATGAACATGAATGGATGCACTGATCAGCGTTGCGCGATGGATCTGATGTTGAGCCAGCAGTGCTAAGCTGAATAGGGCATTGTCTATGGTGTTGGTTGCCTGATCTTCTTCTATGACTCGGTCAGCTGAGATCCCTTGATCTACTAGCCAGGTTTTCATGGCTTGAGACTCTGTTCTTCCCGCTTTTTCGAGCCCGCCAGTGACGATGATGACACTGCGTGGGTATCGCTTTGCGAGGTCTACCGTGAGTCTCAGTCGTTGCAATAGCTGAGCAGCCATTGAGCCATCATCATTTAGCTTGAACCCTAATGTGATGATGGCATGGTTGAAATGCGCATCTTCAGTTGGTAATTCATTTTCTCGTAATTCACCAGGACAATAGTGAACAGGCGTCGACACGATGCTTTCTACTTTACTCAATAAGCACGCTACCTTGTTAGCTAAGGGCTTATCCGCCGTGATGAGCTGTTCAAGATACTGCTGGGACTCGGGTAAATTGCCTTGGTAGTAGTGCCATACCGACAGGTAAATCAGGGCCAAATTTTTTTCGGATGCTGATGTTGCCGACGAAAGGGCATGTTGGTAGGAGTGTAATGCGAGCCCTATGTCACCACGAAAGGTTTGCATATTCGCCAAAGTGATCTGTAAATCTTGCCGCTTCGGCTCATGGGCTATCGCTTGTGTTAAATAATATTCAACAGCTACAAGATTACTGACATAACGTCCTTGCAGAGGGTAACTGTCTCGATTTGGGCAATTAAAGGCAGTCAGGGCATTATGTAATAGTTGGGTCATCATAGGCGTATCATTGGGGCTTTAAAAGGTATTGTCAGACTGTTAGCTATTACATAATGATCAATAATTATTTAGAAGGCGAGTAAAAATAAAATTTTCCGTCATGCATAGTCAGATTCATCTACTTTAAATGAGTAAGCCAATTCGTTTTGGGAGTTTCAAATTAAAGGAGCAAACGATGAACAATCCATTCAAACAGCATGGTGCATTTAGCTGGTCTGAACTGATAGTCGATGATCCGGAAAAAGCGGTTCAGTTCTACAAAGACGTTGTGGGCTGGGAAGTTGAAGTCATGCAAATGCCTGAAACTGTTTACCATGTTGTTAAAGCCGGAGGAGAACCTGTCGGTGGTATTATGGCTAAGCCGGAAGGTTTTGAAAAAATCCCCAACTATTGGGGAACATATATTACAGTGGATGACGTTGATGCCTGCTTAGCCAAAGCAGAAGCGGCAGGCGGAAAAGCCGTTTATCCGCCAATGGATGTACCGGGTGTCGGCCGAATGTGTGCTTTCTATGATAATAGCGGGGCAGTTCTCTCTGTTATTACTTATGAAGAAAAAGAAGAATGAGTTGCTAGTATGGGCAAGGTTCGGTCTGATTGTGATTTTCTAGACGTAGTGAACCTTGCCTGTTATATTAAAATTTCTGTAATTCATTGATCTAACCTAAAAAATTAAGCAATAACATAAACCAATTATTCAACATCGGCATATAAAACGGTATCCTGACGATTCTTTTGTTCATCTCGGTTTTAGTCTAGGAGAAACGAAATGCCTTACGATACGTTAATCACGATCGGCGTGCTTATAGTTGTTGCTATTGTCTTTATTGCGTCAGGTGTCAAAACTGTCCCTCAGGGAAGTAATTGGACAGTAGAGCGCTTTGGCCGATATACCAAAACCATCTACCCTGGTTTAAATTTGATCGTGCCATTTTTTGATCGGATTGGAAACAAGATCAGTGTGATGGAGCGAGTACTCGATATTCCCGCTCAAGAAGTGATTTCTCGTGATAATGCGAGTGTGACTATTGATGCTGTTTGTTTTATCCAAGTCATTGATGCGGCTAAAGCAGCCTATGAAGTTAATGATCTGGAACATGCCATTCGTAATCTGACCTTAACAAATATGCGTACAGTATTGGGCTCGATGGAGCTGGATGAAATGCTGTCGCAACGAGATACCATTAATACCCGATTATTAACGATTGTTGATCAGGCAACTAATTCGTGGGGAGTTAAAGTGACTCGTATTGAGATCCGAGATGTTCAACCACCGGCGGATCTTATTTTAGCGATGAATGCGCAAATGAAGGCTGAACGTAACAAGCGTGCCGATATTCTTGAAGCGGAAGGGGTTCGTCAGGGAGAAATTCTTCGAGCAGAAGGTCATAAGCAGTCTGAAATTTTACGAGCAGAAGGCGACAAGCAGGCAGCGATTCTTCAGGCAGAAGCCCGTGAACGTGCGGCAGAAGCAGAAGCAAGGGCAACAACCATGGTTTCTGATGCGATAGCCCAAGGTGATGTGAAGGCGATCAATTACTTCATTGCTCAAGGTTATACCGATGCATTGAAATCGATCGGTCAGGCAGAGAATGGCAAAGTCATTATGTTGCCACTTGAAGCGACAGGCTTAATGGGCTCTGTGGCGGGGATTGCTGAACTACTGAGTTCCAAATCAGAACCATCAAAAGGTACAAACGCATGATTGAACTGCTTGAACAGATGAATGGCTGGCATTGGCTGGCTTTCGGTTTAGCATTGCTGGCATTTGAGCTTTTAGGAACTGCTGGTTACTTGCTATGGCTGGGAATATCAGCTGTTCTGGTTGGATTAATTATGTCATTCATGCCATTGAGCTGGTCAGTTCAATGGCTGACATTTGTGGTGTTTTCTCTTTTCACTACATGGTTATGGTGGCGCTATCAACATCGTCAGGATCGTGCAGAGGATAAACACCGGACATTGAATAAACGAACGGAACAGCTTATTGGGCAGATATGTATACTGGATCAGCCGGTCCCAGTCGGCCCGGGCCGCATGAAGCTGGGAGATACCACCTGGGCTGTTCGATCTGATGTAGAGCTTGATGCCGGTACGCTGGTAGAAGTGATTGCCGTTGATGGCATTACTTTGGTGATAAGGCCTAAACAGTAAGAGCCGTTATCAACCACAAGCGAATATGTACTGGGTAATTAAACACCGTAGCCATTCTGAAAGTCAGACATCAGAAGTCGCTACGGTTTTTTTTTGACGATAGATCGTCTTTTATTTGAACCACTGAAAGGACGCACTCAATCATTAGCATGCAGAATATGGCTTCTGTTCATGATTGATTCATCTTTGTTCAGATATGCTGTATTCAATCTTGAGGTGGTTTGGGTATTAACTGAACTGTTACAGGCTGAAAACCTGAATTGAATTAAAGAGGCACGAATATGAGAAATCTTATTGCTGGTTTTATTGCTTTGGTAGTTGGTCTTTTCACCGTGTCATTTGCCGCAATCATGGGGCTGTTTATTGCTGTTGCAGCGTTATTAGCCAGACCATTTATTAAAAAAAGAATGGCGTATGCGCAGGCAGGCTATTCGCAAGCGGGCTATTCACAAGCGAGATATACACCAACGGGTTATGCCAAAGCCAATATGGCAGATCCTCACACCGTGATCGATGGTGAATGTGAAGACATTACCGCCAGCCGCAAATTTTGAGGCTAGTACCAATTCACTGTGAAACGGTACTCGGATATTCAGATTAAAAAAAATATTAAACGCCAGCGATTTCCCCTCGCTGGCGTTTTTAGTGGTATCAACTGACGTTATGATCACTCTGCATTATAGATCTTGGCTTTGACCATTTTTCGGTACTTGCTTGGGGTTAAACTGAACTCTTGTTGAAATCGGGTCGAAAAATGATAAGCATCTTTGTAGCCGACTTGTTCTGCCACCTCTTGTACTGACATACCAAAATCTCGTAATAGCTGTTGCGCTGTTTCCATCCTGATTTTTTGCAGATACTGATGGGGAGACTGGCCAATCTGATCTTTGAATTTCCGATTAAAGGTTCTTAGTGGTATCCCGCATTGTATCGCCACACTTTGTGCGGTCATCGGTTGTGACAGATTACGTTTCATCCAGTCTTGAGCAAGCGCAATGGATTCATCAAACTGCACCTGTCCGCCAATTTGGTAGAAAGGCTGTTGGGCTGATTTCGAAATTTCATGGCCGAAATGGGTTTCAATGGTATTGGCTATCTTCTGACCAAAGTTTTCTGCAATCAAATATAAAATCATCTCTGACTGGGAGTTAATACTGCCGGTACAGAACAGGCCGTTGGCAGCCGTAATCGAAGCTTGTCGATTCAGCTGTACACGGGGATAACGCGCTGCAAACTTTTCATAAAAGTACCAATGGGTTGTTGCGACCTGATTATCGAGTAATCCGGTTTCAGCCAGCCAGGAGACACCGGTGCCGGTCGCGACCAGTTTTGCGCCATGCTGGTATTGCCTGATCAACCAGGGAACGATCTCGGGGGTATGACTGAGCGATGATATCGGATTTCCCCACATTGGGGGCAGTACGACGATGTCGAAAATGTGTTCGTCTTCAAAGGTCATATCGGGCTGAAGCTTGATCCCTGCGGTAAGCTTAGGCGACTTCAAAGAAGGGGCGATCAGTTTGATATCAAAAGGGTTGTCACGTTGTTGCTTTCGTTCTCTTAAACTTGCGGCGCTGCTCAACATTTCAGCAGCCAGCGATACGCCGGTTATCAGAGCACGATGGTATAAGACAAATCCCACTTTCATCTATTCACTCTCAATCATATAAATAACGCTCAAATACCACGCTGGCTTGAATGGCAGTGATTTTGGCATATTTACAAGGTGATTAACCAGTGTAAGTTGATATCCTTCTGTTTAAAACAATGTTTGATATAGGTTCAGAATGACTAAGTTACCTCTTATCGTTGGTTTTGGTGGCATTAACGCTGCTGGCCGTAGTTCAGGCTTTCACAGTTACAAGCGTATGGTCGCCGATGTATTAACCGCAGATGAGATGAACATGACCTGGCAGGATCTGGCTCGCCGCATGGGGCTGGAGAACGGTGAGGACGTCAGTGAAGGCGCTGTTAATGAAGATATTATCGCAGCGATTAAAGCGGGTACGCTGGTGCGTCGAATCGACTCATTTGATCCTGAGAACTTGCTATATCAATACAAAACCACATTAAGCTCCGAAAACGATCAGATTTCGTTCACGTTACGAAAGTCAAAATTGCCGGCAGTGATCCCGGACAACTGGAGCGTGGAAGAACAAGGCAGCAAAGTGACCGTGACGGTAAACGGTAACCTGGATGCGCTGCTGGAAGATCGGGTGACTTTTCCTGTGAGCAGCGGTGGTAATATTCCTGCCGGTTTCGATCCGGGTACACGGTATAACTCTCGTTTCCACCCTCGGGGTCTGAAACTGACAGTGTATGGCGCGTCAGATGCCCTGAATTCACTGGGCGTGGACTGGTCAGAGGTTCTTCGGCATATCAAGCCAGACGAAGTGTCTGTCTATGCCGGTAGTGGTCTGGGGCAAATCGATGATCAATCATTGGCGGGTATGTTGGCTGCGCCATTAACTGGTGGTCGTGTCAGTACAAAGATGATGGCTTTATCATTTGCGGAAATGCCTGCTGATTTTATCAATGGCTATGTGATTAACAGCGTTGGTACTACAGGTACGAATATGGGGGCTTGTGCAACCTTCCTGTATAACTTACGTCAGGGTATGTACGATATCCAGCATGGCAAATCTAAAGTAGCGATTGTGGGTAATGCCGAAGCGCCGGTTGTTGCCGAAATTATGGAAGGCTTCCGTGTGATGGGCGCGTTGGCTGAAGATGAACAATTAAAAGCATTAGATAACAGCGATACGGTTGATAATAGCCGCGCATGTCGACCATTTTCCTCTAATGCTGGCTTTACGATGGCCGAATCTGCCCAGTTTGTGGTGCTGATGGATGATGAGCTGGCCTTAACGCTGGGGCTCAATATATATGGTTCGGTCGCTGATGTATTTATCAACGCGGATGCCAACAAAAAATCCATTTCAGCGCCAGGTGTTGGTAATTACGTAACGGTTGCTAAAGCGACAGCCCTGGCGAAAGCGATCCTTGGTGAAGAAGGCGTTAAGCAGACATTTGTTCAGGCGCATGGTACCGGCACGCCGCAGAACCGTGTTACCGAAAGCCATATTCTGAATGAAGTAGCGAAAACCTTTGCCATTGATAACTGGCCGGTTACCGCTATTAAATCGTATGTTGGTCACTCGATGAGTGTCGCTGCGGGCGATCAGTTAATTGCTTCGTTAGGTGTATGGCAATATGGCTGGATCCCGGGTATTCAAACTATCGATCATATTGCTGACGATGTGCACCAATCAAACCTGAACATTCTGACTGATCATGCTTTCGCGGGTCTGAAAGGGGAAGACTATAAAGCGGTGATCCTTAATGCCAAAGGTTTTGGCGGTAATAATGCAACCGGTCTGGTGTTATCGCCGGCTCAGACTCTTGATATGTTACTGGCTAAACATGGTGCTGATGCGCTGGCGGCTTATTACGATAGGAATGTCGAGATCAAGACGCGTATCGAGATCCGCGATCAAGAAGCTTGCCTGGGTAATGAAACCATTCGCTATCATTTTGGTGAAAGTGTCATGGATGAAACGTCTGTGTCGATGACACAAAATGAGTTACGTCTTTCTGAGTTTGAACAGGCAATTCCATTGCCTCAAGAGAATCCATACGCGGATTATTGTTGATCGTTAATTGACTCCCACCTTATATAAAGACCGCGGTACCAATTCTTTCCGGAATTGGTACCGCGGTCTCGCATTTTTACTTCTTTCATGATCTTGTTTTATAAAGATTTGTCATCTACCAATAAGTACGAGTACTCTTTCGTATAGACTATGAATTGTTGATGTTCCTAAACATGTCATCCCGGAATTGAGGAACGAAATATCCGGGATCCAGTTCTAACCGTGTGCTCCTTAGATTCCGTATAAGTTCGTTCCTCACCTTACGGAAAGACGACGTTTGGTGACTGAGCTTGTCAACTTCTTTGATGAAGTACTAAGGGGGAAGTCTCAGATTCATTTAATGACGTGAACGCAGGAAAACGAGTAATTATGGCGAATATTCTTCTGTTAGCTAACTTAAATTGTGACCGCGTTTTACAGCTTGATAAACCGCTAACCATGGGAGGGCGTCACCATTATAAAGATGCTGGCCGACGGTTAGGTGGTGGTGGGGCCAATACAGGTTTAGGCTTGATATGGGCAGGCCACCGTGTGGCTTTAGTCAGCCAGGTTGGTCGGGATGAAACCGCAGACTGGTTATTGGCAGAAGCCAGCTTGCAAGGTTTAGATTGTCACTTATTACAACGAAATGATGTCGTGACGCCTGAATTAATATTGATGATGACGCCTGATGGTGAAAGAACCATTATTCGCCCTGAACGTCCTGTTTTCAAATTGGGTAACGCGCCAGATTTTACCCAATGGGATGCGCTGTATATCAACTCATCGGCTTTAGGTGGTGAGATCTGGGCTGAAGCTGCATTGGATAAAACCCTGGTTGTCGCCCAGTTAGCCAAAGATGAGCGCTCTCGCCCTTGTCACGTGTTGATTTCATCTGAGTCTGATATGGCAGGCCGTACCAAGCGATCGGGACGTGAGCTGTCAGTGTGGCAATATGGTCAACAAATCGCGGGAAGCCATTTGCGCTATTTTATTATCACGGATGGTGAGAAAGGGGCTACGGCTTACACCGAGCATGAACAGTTTCATGTTCCCGCGGTATCTGCAGAAGTTATTGATACTACGGGGGCTGGTGATGCCTTTGCGTCTGGCTTGATTAACGGATTGCTACAGGAGGTTTCTATTACGGATGCTATGGCCGAGGGCGCGATGTGGGCGTCATTTGCCGTCGCAACGAAAAGTTCCATTCCGGGGGCGGTGTTAAAGCGCTATCTGGACGATGCCCAAAACTGCTAATCTAATAAAAAAGCGCTGACAAGCAGTAGCTAATCAGCGCTCTCTTTATGTTATTTCGCGAGAATTATTTCTTCAGGTGAGTGATTTTAGTTTTGTTTTTAATCGCCTGACGTAATTTGACCCGACGCTCTGCCGCTGATTGATCGGTTGGGTTGTTAGTACGACCTTTGCGATCTTTGAATGCAGATTTGGTCTGCATCTTCTGTAGCAGCGCATCACGGCTGGCAGGCTCATAGCCAGCAAGCTGTACGCGGTGAATGCGCTGACCAATCAGTGTTTCAACCTGTACCAGGGTTAATTCTTCTTCACGGCTCACGAAAGAGACAGCGTGACCCTTCTGACCGGCACGACCGGTACGGCCAATACGGTGTACATAGTCTTCGGCCAGGAACGGCATATCATAGTTCACCACATGTGGCAGGCCTTGAATATCAAGACCACGAGCAGCAACTTCTGTCGCGACCATCACGCGCGCTTTGCCTTCTTTGAACTCGTCCAGGGCACGACGACGGGCGCTCTGCGCTTTGTCACCATGACATAGTACGGTTTTAATACCATCGAGTTTCAGTTCATCAACCAGCATGTTTGCGGTTTCTTTGTAGTTCACGAAAACCAGCACTTGCTGCCAGTTTTTCTTACCGATAAGTTCAGACAACAGCTCGCGCTTGCGATCTTCATCAACAGGGTAAACAACATGAGACACGGTATCAGCGGTAGCATTTTCACGGTCAACAGAAATACGCTTAGGTTTACGCATAATTTCGGTTGATAGCTTGTTCATCTGGCTAGAGAAGGTTGCAGAGAACAACATCGTCTGAGGCTGGGAGCGAATACCACTCATGATAGAGCGAATGTCTGTAATAAAGCCCATGTCTAACATGCGGTCAGCTTCATCGAAAACCAGAAATTCCAGGTTCGCCAGAGAAACATTTTTAAGTTCCAGGTGTTCAAGTAAACGGCCTGGGGTAGCCACCAGGATATCTAAGCCTTGTTCCAGCTTTTTCTCTTGAGATGACATCTTGGTGCCGCCGTAAATAGCAGCAACATTGATAGATACATATTTGGTGTAGTCTTCAATGTTTTTTGCGATCTGCGCGGCTAGCTCACGAGTCGGAGCAAGGATAAGAGCGCGAACATTGAAGCGGCTACGTGGCTTAGGGCTGTTGCAAATCTGCTGGATAATAGGCAAAGAAAATGCGGCAGTTTTACCTGTACCTGTTTGTGCATTCGCAAGGATATCATGTCCACGACGAGCGTGTGGGATAGCCTGTTTCTGAATGGGGGTTAGCTTTTCGTAACCACATTCAGTAAGGGCGCGCACAATTTCCGGAGAAAAGTTTTGTGATGAAAATGACATTCTTTGTTCCTAAAGCAGACGGCTAAATTACCCATACATTCAATATTGACGTGTCGCTAAACCACCGAATGTAATACAAGCCTGACTAAAAATACGGTGGCAGATTATAGAGTAATAATCATAGTCTGTGGGCACTAATTTTGTATATTTGCCGATTATTTGTCCATTTTTATCAGTAATGGTCGCAGATGAGTAATGAAAAGGTGTTTTGGCCGTGACGTTATTGCTGTCGGCACCTGATCCGGTGAACTTTCTATTGCTGAGGGGCTGACTGAGAATTGCCTTGTCATCGTGGTGTGTCCATTTCTCTAGTTTTGTATTCCAGGCAATACTGCTTAAGTATTCTTTCCTTTAGCTCTGCCAGTAAAACTCGTAAACTACTAAACCTATTTATCTACTGTCATAAACTTCATGCGCGAAAACACTGCGACAGTTTCTCACTCTTCTTATCCTGATTTAGCCCGGCACCTGTTTCAAATGACGTGGCCGATGTTATTCGGGGTATTGTCATTAATGAGCTTTCAGCTTGTTGATAGCGCCTTTATCGGTCAGCTTGGTGTCTTACCGCTTGCGGCGCAAGGTTTTACCCTGCCGATGCAAATGGTGGTCATTGGCCTGCAGGTCGGTTTGGGTATTGCGACGACATCGTTGATCTCCCGTGTTCTTGGGGCAAATGAACCGCAACGCGCGAAACAACTGGGTGGCCTGGTGGTACTTACTGGCGGTGTTGGTGTGTTTGCCATTTGCTGCGTGATCTGGCTGCTGCGCGGACAGATCCTGAGCTTGTTGGGGGCACCGGAAAACGTCTTTCCAGTGATTGATGCTTATTGGCCTGTGTGGCTGGGGAGTTCATGGACCGGTGCTATGGTCTATTTTGCTTACAGCTTATGCCGTGCCAATGGTAATACCATGGTGCCTGGCATCATGATGGTTGTGACCAGTTTGCTGAATATCGCCTTGGATCCGCTGTTTATTTTCACCTTTGACTTGGGGTTAACGGGGGCAGCATGGGCAACCATTGTGTCTTTCGGTGCGGGAATGCTGGTGGTATATCCTCTGGTAATTAAACGGCATTGGATGAGCTTTCAATGGCAGGGGCTTGATGTCTTATCATCTGTTAAAGAGCTGGGGCATATCATGGCACCGGCTATGTTAAGTCAGTTATTACCGCCTTTGTCATCCATGCTCGCCACAAAATTAGTGGCCGGGTTCGGTGCTGCAACCGTTGCTGCCTGGGCGTTAGGTTCGCGATTAGAGTTTTTCTCGATTGTGGTGATCCTGGCGCTTACCATGTCGATGCCTCCGATGATTGGCAGGTTGCTGGGGGCTGGTGATATCAAGAAAATCAAAGCGCTGGTCGGGATTGCGGTTAAGTTTGTTTTGATTTGGCAGCTACTGATCGCCGCGATTCTGTTCGTTGTATCACCCTATTTGTCGCAATTACTAACCAGTGAAGTCAGTGTCGGCAATGTACTGTCAATTCATCTGACGTGGCTGCCAATTAGCCTTGGCCCGTTAGGGGTGTGTATGTTGATGGTATCAATTTGTAACGCACTGTCTCTGCCAATGCGAGCTTTACTGATCTCCGGTCTGCGCTTATTTGTTTGCTTCCTGCCAGTTCTATGGTTGGGCGCATATCTTGCCGGGCTCGAAGGTATGTTTGTTGGCGCCATGCTGGGTAATTTTGCTGCTGGTGTTATGGCTTGGGTACTCTATCAAAGAGGTATCCAGACAGTGATTAAGAAATATTGCTAAATGAAATTTGAAAACAATAAAGAAGGAACAATCAATGAAAACGTTCACCATAGATTCTAAAACCATGAACTATATGGACAAAGGTGAAGGGCCAGTGTTGGTCTTTGGCCACAGTTACCTATGGGATAGCGAAATGTGGGCACCTCAGGTTGAGGTGTTAAGCAAACAGTATCGTTGTATTGTTCCGGATTTGTGGAGCCATGGCCAGTCAGACGCGGCTCCGGCGAAAACACGTAATCTTAGAGATTATGCGCAAGATGTACTGAGCCTGATGGATCACCTGAATATCGATACGTTCTCATTAGTGGGGCTGTCAGTTGGTGGTATGTGGGGAACTGAACTGACAGTTTTGGCCCCGAGCCGTGTTAAGTCTTTAGTACTGATGGATACCTTTGTCGGTTTTGAGCCAGAAGTCATGCACAAGAAGTATTTTGACATGATGGATGCGATTGCCGCCGCGCAGCAAGTTCCAGCCCCGATGGTGGATGCGATCACCCCGATGTTCTTTGCGCGTAACGCGGAACAAGAAAACCCTGAATTAGTCGCCAAATTCCGTTCTCACCTGGCGTCAATTACCGGCCAGCATGCCGTCAATGTTACCCAGATTGGACGAATGGTCTTTGGTCGCCGTGATGCCTTTGATGATATTGAAAATTTTGCTTTGCCGACGTTGATCATGGTTGGTGCACAAGATACTCCGCGTCCACCATTAGAAGCGCAACTGATGCAAGATGCGATTACAGGTAGTGAATTGGTGATTGTGCCCGATGCTGGCCATATCAGTAATTTGGAACAGCCGGAGTTCGTTACAAAGAAGCTGGTTAGCTTCTTTGATAAGGTATATGCCTAGTTATTAACTTATTCATTTCAACTGCGATAAAGCCAGGCTGAGTGTTGAACTCGCCTGGCTTTTTTTCTGGAACGGATATTACAGAACTTGCAATCGATCGACTTCGATTTCAGGCGTCGTGCCACCTTCGTATTCGCCGAACAGGCGTACTTTAGTGCTAGCATCAATCGTTTGCGGAAGCTGGATATCATCATCCAGTTCAACCTGAATCTCTTTTGTTCCGTCGCTGAAAATAAAGGTGTCAGCATTGATCTGCTTGATTAACCGCCCCTCAACCACTGCATCTCGTTCGGTAAACATACTGTTACTCTCCAGTAACTCAGCAACGGTTACGGTATCAACTGGCCCCGAGTAAGAAATTACAGCGCCTTTGTTGCCATTGTCAGAATGGTGATCACCTGCGAAAGCGAAGGTTGGTACCAGGATAATGGCAGATGCGATTGCGATAATTGTTGTTTTTGCAGAAATAATTTTGTTAGCCATGATTCAGTCTCCTTGTTTTGATAGTTCTATTAAACACCATCACATCTGAATGACTCATGAGCCTGATATTCAGATTCTGTTCATATTGCAAAAACGGTCTGCTGTTATAATCAGCATGAAGTGTAAGATATGGCAATTTAGGAAAAACGGACAATGGCAGTGAAGCATACTCGAATTGACATCTTGCGACATGGTTTACCTGAAGGGGACGGCTGCCTGCGTGGCCATACTGATTTTGCTATCACTCCGACTGGCTTAACGCAAATGTCTGCTGCAATCGCTGATTTGAAACAAGTCGATGTGGTGGTGACATCATCCCTGCAGCGGTGCAGCGACTTTGCTGAACAAGTCGCTGAAAAGTTCTCCGTCTCGCTTGAGCGTGCTGATGGCTGGAAAGAGATGAATTTCGGTGATTGGGATGGCAAGACCGAGGATCAATTGTGGCAAGAGCAAGGTAAGGTGATTGAACGATACTGGCAAGATCCATGGGGGGAAAAAACGCCTCATGGTGGTGAAACGCTGGCGGAATTTGATATGCGAATCGAACAAGCCTGGCAGGTATTGCTTGAGCAACATAAAGGTAAGCAGGTGCTATTGGTGACCCATGCCGGTGTTATGCGTCAGTTACTGCGTATTTTATTAGAAATGCCCAAGAGCACTACTTATATAAAGCGCATCCAGTTACCATACGCCGCACGTTACCGTGTAACGGTTTGTCATGATGAAAACGGAATGGATTGGCCGCAAATTCAATGGCCAGTCCAACAACAGTATTAATTAACAGATTAGAAGTAGCAGAGTAGAACATGCAGTTAACCACTCAAGCGTTAATGGTTCAGGGAACAACGTCAGATGCCGGTAAAAGTGTACTGGCTGCAGGATTGTGTCGGGTACTGGCCCGTAAAGGCATTAAAGTTGCGCCGTTTAAATCTCAGAACATGGCACTAAACAGTGCTGTGACCAAAGATGGTGGTGAGATAGGTCGTGCCCAGGCGGTACAGGCACAGGCATGTGGTATTGAACCCACCGTGCACATGAATCCGGTGCTATTAAAACCGAATACTGATATTGGTGCGCAAGTCATTGTGCAAGGTAAAGCTCTTGCCGATATGGACGCGATTGGCTACCACGGTTACAAAAAAGTCGTGATGGGACCGGTAATGGATTCGTTCGAACGTTTACAGAATGAATACCAAACGGTGATTATAGAAGGGGCGGGCAGCCCGGCTGAAGTCAACCTGCGTGAAAATGATGTTGCCAACATGGGCTTTGCTGAAAAAGCCGATATCCCGGTGATCATTGTTGCAGATATCGACCGAGGTGGCGTTTTTGCCCACCTGTATGGCACATTAGCCCTGCTGTCTGAATCGGAACAGGCGCGAGTAAAAGGCTTCGTCATTAACCGCTTTCGCGGCGATATTAAACTGCTTGAGTCCGGTCTGGACTGGTTGGAAGAGAAAACCGGTAAACCGGTATTCGGTGTGCTGCCGTATTTGCATGGATTAATGCTGGAAGCGGAAGATGCGATCAATGTTCAGCAGGTTGAAGCGGCCGAAGAGCAGTTGAACGTGGTTGTTCCGGTACTGACCCGGGTGAGTAACCATACTGACTTTGATCCCTTGCGCATGCATCCCCAAGTTAATTTACAGTTTGTCGGTAAAGGTCAGCAGATGCCGCCCGCCGATTTGATTATTATTCCTGGAACCAAGAGCGTTCGCAGTGACTTGGCCTTTTTACGTGAACAAGGCTGGGACAAACAAATTGAACGCCACCTGCGCTTAGGCGGCAAAGTGATGGGGATCTGTGGCGGTTACCAGATGTTAGGCGAGCACATCTCAGATCCTGATGGTATCGAAGGTGATGCCGGTGGCAGTAACGGCCTGGGATACCTAAATACGTCCACGGTGTTAGCACCAGATAAGCAGCTAAAACAGACGACAGGCACATTGCAACTGCCCGATCAGAGTGCTGTACCGGTACGTGGTTATGAAATTCACGCGGGTGTAACGTCAGGCGTTTCAACGAATGCGCCGGTGCAACTGCAAGATGGCCCGGACGGACAACTTGGTGTCGACAATCAGGTATTCGGCACTTACTTGCATGGTATCTTCGAACAGGCAGAAGCGTGTGATGCGATCCTGTCCTGGGCAGGCTTGGAAGCCACGCAGACACCGGATTTTGATGCTATTCGCGAGCAGAACATTGATCGGTTAGCCGATACCATCGAAGAACATATGGATCTCGCCAAGCTCTGGCCGGAGTGGATGGATATTTTTAACGCGAAATAGCGTCATTTTCCTTTGGGACGAGTAAAGCCACCGTAGAGATCTAGCCTGCGGTGGCGCAGGTTTGTGACGGAACCTTCGGTATTGAGGTATTTGAGTTTGTCGAGTTCGACATCGGCAAATACGATCATCTCGGTGTTAGGGCTGGCCTCGGTGATTGTTGCATCGTGGGGGAAGTAAATGTCTGACGGAGAAAATACCGCAGACTGAGCGTACTGGATATCGACATTATCGACCCGTGGCAGGTTACCGATGCTGCCGCCGATAGCGACGTAGCATTCATTTTCAATAGCCCGTGCCTGGGCGCAGAGTCTTACCCGCAGATAGCCATTTTTGGTATCAGTCCAGAAGGGTACAAACACGATTTGCACCTCCTGCTCTGCAAGCATGCGTCCCAGCTCAGGGAATTCTGCGTCGTAGCAGATCAGGATGCCGACGCGCCCGGCATCGGTCTCGAATACCTTGACCTTATCACCGCCATCAATGACCCAATCCCGCTGTTCATGGGGAGTGATATGGATTTTGTACTGCTCGTCTATGCAGCCGTCGCGATGCAGCAAGTAAGAAACATTATACAGGCGGTCGTTTTCCAGCACAGGCATACTGCCCGAGATGATATTGATATTGTAGGTGACCGCCATCTGAGAAAAACGCTGCTTTATGTCTTCGGTAAACTCGCTCAAAAAACGGATGGCTTCTACCGAAGTTTGCTCGGTCCTCAATCCCATTAGCGGGGCATTGAAAAATTCCGGGAAAAGGGCAAAGTCGGCTTGATAGTTAGAGAGTGATGATACAAAAAACTCGGCCTGATCGATTAGATCGTCCACAGAGAGCATCGCCCGCATTTGCCACTGGACAATCCCCAGGCGAACCAGCGTTTTCTCGGTATCGAGGATTGACGGGAGATCTTCTTCATAGAAAATATTGTTCCATTCCAGCAAGGTGGCATAGCCGCAGGACTTGTCGTCTTCAGGCAGGTAGCGCTTCATCAGGCGTTTAACGTCGAAGTCATTGGACAGCTGGAAAGATAGGATAGGGTCATACAGTTCCTTGCGCTTGACCTTCTCGATGTACTGGGGGACTGAAAGTTCGTCGGCGACTTTATGGTAGCCGGGTATGCGGCCACCGGCTAATATGGCTTTCAGGTTGGTACTCCGGCAGAGTTCCTTGCGTGTTTTATACAGGCGCCGTCCGAGGCGAAGTCCTCGGTAATCCGGATGCACAAACACATCCAGCCCGTATAGAGCATCACCGCTGGCTTGGTGCTGGATCACATTTTGCTCGGTGATGATATCGGTGTAGATATGGCTGAGTGAAAAGCGGTTGTAATCGACCTTGATGGTGAGGGCGGCTCCCACTATTTTGCCGCTATCTTCTATACAGATCTGGCCGTCAGGAAATTGGTGGATCAAATCCATAATAGTCATTCGCGGCCAGGCTCCCCCGACGTCATCAAACACCAAGTCCATTAAGGTGGCCAGCTCGTTATAATCACCGGGCTCGATAATACGAAGGTTTAACAGGGGAGTATTGCTATCCACACCGACTTTCTCTTTGTGTTTGTTTGAGTATATACAGTATGGATCACTGAATTTGGCACATGCATTTTAATTTTTCCCAAAGGGTTGGCTGTTTAAGCTAATTATCAACGCCTCTGTGTGATACCCGTAAAAAAGTAGATCTGGATCACAAAACAAAACTCAGGTATAGTCGCTTTGTAATTCAGTTACGGAACTTAATTACATTTATGCTTTTTTAGGCTTTTGAGAGAAAAAATAATGACAAAATTACGTAACTTTTTGATGCTATTCACCGTTCAGCTTGACTTCGATCGCAAGGAATTGGCGATCCGCGCTAATCAATCACTAAACAATTAATCACTAATCAGTTAGTCAATATCCTGGTGATGCCAGCTAACCATAACTGTTTAGCTGAATGGCTCGACGGGAAGTAACTCGAACCGATCAATTCGCGATGGTTCGAGCAAGGGCAAAGGGAGTTTGTCTAACGGGTGCAGTTTTAAAGCATTCCCACTTTACTGACCACTATTCACCTATAGTCAACTCGGCTTTAAGTCGAAAGATATGTTTGCTCAACGCAATCCCACCAATAAACAAACCAGCCGAATACCGCTTTGTCATTCTGAATTTATCCAGATTCGGTGATGCCACGGCTCCAGTTGACCTCCCTGTTCATCTGCATTATTTTATACCCAAGTAACCTCAAGATGCTCGTTTCAGCGAGAATTCATTGGCTTTTAGTCAAGGCTGCCATTTGAGTGAATAGGGTTCTATTTAAATAACATATCAAAACTAAGGAACTGCCAATGTCAGAGGTTCCAACACGTTGCCCATGGCTTGATACGAGCAAGCCGGATTATGTTGCCTACCATGATCTTGAGTGGGGCGTACCAATGCATGACGATAAAAAAATTTTTGAATTTCTCGTGCTGGAATCTGCCCAAGCAGGTCTTAGTTGGTACACCATCTTAAAAAAGCGGGAAAACTACCGTAAAGCCTTTGCCAATTTTGATCCCGTAGCTGTTGCCTCTTTTGATGAAGAAGACGTTGAGCAATTGATGAATAACTCGGGTATTGTTCGTAACCGACGAAAAATTGAAGCCGCCATCAACAACGCTCAACGATTTCTTGAAGTCCAAACTGAATTTGGCTGTTTTGCCGACTACATCTGGGGCTTTGTAGCAGGTACACCAAAAACAAATTACCTGGAATGCTTAGCGGATTATCCGGCTACCACTGCGGAGTCAGATATACTTGCTAAAGACTTGAAAAAACGAGGTTTTAAATTCCTGGGCTCCACGACAATTTATGCCCATATGCAAGCAACCGGCATGGTTAATGATCACAGTATCGACTGTTTTCGCAGGGCCGAAATTATAGAAGCCTCATCAGATAAAAATGACTGAGAGCATTAAAGAAGCCCATTACAGCCTTGGGCTTTTCATTACCTGATCAATTTATCGCCCTATTCTGCATGGAATGATCTAGTACCTCATCACAAAAGTTTTGACGAGTTCAGTCACCACACTTCGTCATTCCGTAAAGTGAGGCACGAACTTATACGGAATCTAAGGAGCACGCGGTTAGAGCTGGATCCCGGATATCTCGTACCTCAATACCGGGATGACATGTTTAGGTATTTCAACTATTCATAATTTATGTGAAAGAGTACTAGTCTTGAAGAACTATCCTGATGGAGGCGTATATGCATCAATTAATACAGCTAAATCAGGGATCGGGATTTGATATATATTTTATATCCGATATACACGGTCAATTCGACCTGCTGATGGATGTTCTGAACGAAATCGAATTCAGGTTTCCTGCAGATGGCAGAATTCAGGACAGACTTTTTATTCTTGGTGACTTAATTGACCGTGGAAATCAGTCGTTATCGGTTCTCGGTGCTGCACAGTACAATCCAGCGATAGTCAGCCTGGTTGGTAATCACGAAGTGATGGCGCACAAAGCGCTATCTGGAGACGCCCAAAGTATGCTTCTATGGGCATATAACGGTGGTTTATGGCGTGATGATCATGACCCGTACCATTTAGCGACTATGATACGTTATGCCGCTGCACGGCCTGTGGCTATAACACTAGAGATTAGCGGGAACAAAATTGGCCTTGTACATGCGGGGGTACCAGCCCCTTATGACTGGGACCCACTAGTCACCTCGATTGATAACGGTACTATCAGCGAGTCCGATCTTGATTTCATGCTGTCAGATCGGTCAGCATTCCAAAGTGGAACCGCTACAACGGTACGTAGTGTTGATGCTGTTCTGCACGGTCATAATATAGTGGAACAACTACAGCCAGTCGTCAGAGGAAACAGGTGTTACATCGACGGGGGCATGGCGTATGGCGACAGGGCTCTGGTGCTCAAATACCAGCAAAAGGGGCCAATACTGGGAATGTTTGAGGCATATGCCTTACGGCGTGACCCTATTTCATCAAAGCTGTTCAGGCAGTAATCAGTGAAAATTCCTTCTTCATATTCACTATCTCTGTTTATGCTTCTGGCTGTGTTTCTCCAACCGGCCAAACAGCAGTGACAACCCCAGACACAGTACCAGATATCCTGCGCCGACAAGCAACCAGATTTCGAAAATCAAGCCGGATGAGTTCGCCATTTCACTGCCAACAAACGTCAGCTCCTGGATCGAAATCAGCGAGATGATCGACGAGTCTTTAACCAGTGATATAAATTGACCGGCCAGCGGAGGCACAATACCCGCTAATGCTTGCGGGAAAATGACATCGCGGAAGCGATCCCAGCGAGACAGGCCCAGCGAATCTGCCGCTTCCCATTGTCCTTTGCTAATCGCATCAATACCCGAGCGGACGATTTCGGCTATATAGGCCGCGGAGATCAGGCCAACGCAAAGTACGCCAGAGAACAGGTTTTCCCACAGTTTAGAAGGGCCAAACAGAAAGTGCTGGATCTCGTTAATTTCACCGCTGTGGTAGCGCAGCAGGTTATCTAAACCGATTGCCGGTACTAACTGGCTGGAAATAAAAAAGTAGAAAATGAAAACAAATACCAGCGGCGGAATATTACGTACCAGCTGAATATAGGCTTGAGCGGGCAGCCGAAGCATCATTAATGGTGATCGGCGCGCTAACCCGAGCAGTAAACCTAACAGGCCTGCAAAGACTATTCCCCATAGGCTCAGTCGAATGGTCGTCACGAATCCCTGGAAGAAATAGGGCAGTTCGCCGGCTTTACCGGATGTAAAAATTAAGTTGAATGCTCTCGTCCAGTTCCACTGATAGTGAATACCCACTGACGAACGGTAATAAAGCCAGCCGATAAACACACCGATAATGGCGAGTAACAGCCAGTCGAGTTTGTTGAGTTTGAAAAATGCCGAGAACGTTTTCCCCGGCTTTTTTTGTATTTTTTCAGGCATCGTTAATATGTCGCTGTGTGACAAGATTATTGTCCCTCTGAGACCTGGCCTTGCCAGTCTAATGTGGTGAACCAGTAATCATGGCGCTCTTTCAACCAGCCATCTTCTGTGCGCAGCAGAATCCAGTTATTAAAGAAGTTCAGCAGATCGTGTTCACCGTGACGAAGAGCAAAAGCTTCAGAGCCTCGGCTTAAACGTTCCGTTAGCGGGATCTGTAGCTTTTCATTGTACTGAATCGTCATTTGTTCAGGTTTTGGTGACGATGCCAATACGGCATGCGCGTTACCATTCAATACTTCCTGGAAGGCTTGTGCATCATCGTCAAATTGACGCAATTTAGCTTTCGGGAAATACTTCTTAGCCGTTTGCACGGTAAATGCACCGCGACGAACTGCCAGAGTTACGCTGCGCTTGTTGTAGTCAGCAATGGTGGTCTTGTCGCCGGCTTTCTCTTTGTTGGCAGCAAGCTGAACACCTGAATGAGCATACGGAGAGGTAAACAATACACTCATGTTTCGCTGCGGAGTGATCGACATACCACCGATGATCACATCGAATTTACTCGCAAGCAGCGCCGGAATAATACCGTCCCATGCGGTTGGAATGAATTCTACCTTCAGGCCTGAATCTTCAGCCAGGCGACGGGCGACATCCACTTCGAAACCAATAAGCTCGCCCTGTTTGTCTCTCATTGCCCATGGTACAAAAGTAGATAGCCCGACACGTAACGTGCCTCGCTCTTTAATGTCTATCAGCGTGCTTTTATCTGCCGCAATAGCAGAAGAGCCTGTCATTAATGTAAATATTGCAAGAAAAGCGGTGAGTAGTCGTTTCATGCTTCCTTTCTCCTTACTGGCGGGTTTCAGCGTTTTGGCTTCCCGCACAATGATTAATTAATATTATTGGTATTATGTTGGTACATTCAATTTATGCTCTAACCAGGCTGCAAAGCCGGATAAGAGCAGAGTGACAGACAGGTAAATGCCAGCCACTGTAAACCATACTTCGAATGGCATGGCGGTATCTGCAACGATATTGCGACCCTCGGTTGTTAAATCAAAGATAGCCATAATGCTGACGATAGAAGAGTTCTTGACCAGTGATACCGTTTCATTGGTTAGTGGCGGCAAAATACGCCGGATCATTTGCGGTAAAATAACAAATCGGTAGCTGTCGATGTGTGACAAGCCAAGGCTATGGGATGCCTCAAACTGGCCTTTGGCAATATTGTTTAACCCTGCCCGAAAAATTTCTGCGGTATAAGCTCCCTGAAATAGAGAAAGAGCGAGCACCGCGGTGGTGAAGCGTTCCAGCCCTAATACCGGGCCAAATACAAAATAGAGCAGGTAAATTTGTACCAGCAGTGGTGTATTGCGGATGAGCTCGATATAGCTACGGGCAAGGCCACGGCCGATAATAGAATCAGACATCCGTAACAGGGCGGTAGTCAGACCGATCAGAAGCGTGAAGAATAAGCTGACCGCCGAAATTTTCAGCGTGATCCAAAGCCCCTCCAGTAATTCTGCCGGAAACCATTCACCGTCTTCCACAAACCACAAATATTGCGGAATACGGTACCATTGCCAGCGATAGTTCATCGCTTCTGCGCCACTGTTTAATAACCAGATCAGCGCCAGTACTACCAGCGCTATTTGTAATAGGCCTGATACTACCGGCTTAATGATTTTGAACCCGACAGCGAGTGCGCGCTTATTTAACATAGATATCAAACATCAGAAATCAATAACTCAGAATTTGTTCAAGGAATTGCTTGGTACGTTGCTGTTTCGGTGTATCGAACAGTTCAGCGGGCGGTGCTATCTCAACGATCTCGCCTTCATCCATAAAGACAACCCGATCGGCGACCTGTCGGGCAAAACCCATTTCATGGGTGACACAGACCATGGTGATGCCTTCATTAGCCAGTTCTTTCATGACATCCAGCACTTCCCTAATCATTTCAGGATCTAAGGCAGAGGTTGGCTCGTCGAATAACAAAATGTCAGGTTTCATACATAAAGAGCGCGCGATAGCGACACGCTGCTGTTGCCCGCCAGAAAGCTGTGCCGGATATTTTTCTGCCTGATGACCAATATGAACGCGTTCTAAATACTCCCTTGCCAGCGTCTCTGCCTCCGCTTTCGACATTTTCAACGTACGCCGAGGTGCCAAAGTCAGGTTATCGAGTACCGTCATATGAGGAAACAGATTGAAGTGCTGAAAAACCATCCCGACGTTGCCGTGAATAGTTTTTAAGTGTTTTTTATCAAGGGATTGCCCTGAGACGACAAGCTGACCGGCATTGAACTTCTCAAGGCCGTTAATACAGCGGATAAGGGTTGATTTACCTGATCCAGACGGTCCGCAAATAACAAGGCGTTCACCACGGTCGATGGAAAGGTTGATGTTTTTGAGGGCATGGAAGTCTCCATACCATTTATCAACTTGTTTAAATGAAATGATAGCGTCTTCAGGCAACAAGACGACCTCAGTAGTTTATAAGAATGTTTAAGCCATGTTATTGCTTTGATGAGGAAAATTCAAAGAAATAGCCTGAAAATGACCAATTAATTTCAACATTACCCAATGTGAGTGATTCATAAGCTAGCTGATTATGTCAGTTTTACGCTATTTGTGTAGTGCAACTCGCATCTTGAAGTGGCTTGGGTATAAATGTGTATTTATTTCAATAAGCATTTGCACATGCTGTTTGAAGGCGATAAGTTAGTTTTATCTTTTTTGGAGTATGAAAGACATCACTTACGTATTTGACCGAATTTGTAGTGATGTTGTAACACAGGAAGTAAAGAAGTATGTACAAGACCGATGACGTACGCATTCGCGAAATCAAAGAACTATTACCACCAGTTGCGGTATTAGAAAGATACCCTGCTACTGAAAAGGCGTCTGAGACTGTTTTTCAGTCGCGCCAGGCTATTCACAACATTCTTAATGATGAAGATGACCGCTTGCTGGTTATTGTGGGGCCTTGTTCTATTCATGATACTGAAGCGGCCATTGAATATGGCAAGAAGCTGACAGCACTACGTGAAGAACTAAAAGATCGTTTAGAAATTGTGATGCGTGTGTATTTTGAAAAACCACGTACGACGGTAGGTTGGAAAGGCCTGATCAATGACCCGTACATGGATGGTAGCTTCCAGTTAAATGATGGTTTGCGTATTGGACGTAAGCTGCTGCTTGATCTGACTGACATGGGCCTGCCGACTGCGGGTGAATTTCTGGATATGATCACGCCGCAATATATGGGTGATTTAATCAGTTGGGGTGCAATTGGTGCCCGTACGACGGAATCTCAGGTACACCGCGAGCTTTCATCGGGTTTGTCTTGTCCGGTAGGCTTTAAGAACGGAACGGATGGCAACATAAAAATTGCGACCGACGCAATTGGTTCAGCCAGTGCACCGCACCATTTTTTATCTGTGACCAAATATGGTCATTCGGCAATCGTATCAACAGCAGGTAATGAAGACTGCCATATTATTCTTCGTGGTGGCAAAGAACCCAATTACAGTGCTGAAGATGTAAATGCCGTCACTGAACAATTGGAAAAAGCCGGTCAGCGCAAGAAAGTGATGATCGACTTTAGCCACGCGAACAGCCTGAAGCAGTTCCAGCGTCAGATCGTTGTTTCTGAAGATGTCGGCAAGCAAGTTTCAGATGGTAACAGTGATATTTTCGGTGTGATGATTGAAAGCCACTTGGTAGAAGGCCGCCAGGATATTGTTGAAGGTACCGAGCCTACTTATGGCCAAAGTATTACTGATGCCTGTATTGGCTGGGCTGATACGGAAAAAGTCCTGCATCAACTAGCGGATGATGTCGTCAAGCGTCGTCAGGCGAAATAAGCTTTAAGCTGCAATGTAAAGAAATTGTAGATGCAGCACAAAGTTCGAGCTAAAGCCGGAGCATTCTGCTCCGGCTTTTTAATAAATGAAACGAATAAACAAATACTAAGTGGGATAATTATTTCTCCATTCAGCGAGAATTATAAGACTCAGATAAGACGGTCACTTAGGCGGGTATGGATACTGCTTGAACATCTCGCTAATTTGCTTATCGATAAATTCAATTCTGGAACTTGGTGTCATGGTTTCAGTGAGTCTTCGCTGCGAAACAGATCGCCACACCACTTGGTTGGAGGTATTTTCGATTAGCTCGACAATCAGTTTTCCGTACTTGTACTCTTTGTAACGGGTGGGTGAACTGAATCCGATCCCCACGTTTCTGGAAGCATATCCAAAGCCAACGCTGGTACCATAAGATTCAAAATCTGATTGGTTCTCAATGTAGTGTTTAACAGTTAGATCCGCGCTAGTCTCTGAGGCGTGCTGCAAGCCTTTATTTGCCAGTTGTGTAGTAATGGCTTCTTCTACCCGCGTAGCGTCAAGGCTGACGGCAGTCTGGCTTGGCGGTGCTGCAAATTGGTATGTTTTGAACTGACTATAGTTAATCTGGCGATTGTAATCGGTTGAGACATCAGCACTACAGCTAGCAAGTAATAGGCATAAACAGGCAGAGCGAAATAGGTTGGCCATAGCAACACCTCATAACTGTTATGTTTTATCAGTATAGTAATACCCTTCCCCCTTTGTCAGGGTAGCTGTCGCCTAATCTAAATAAGTAGATTAGACCGGGGAATTAATTTGAACAAAATTGCATTTCGATGATTAGATTTAAGCACTCTCTGACTGGCAATTAATGGATGGTAAAGTAAAGAGCAAGTCCCGCTGACTATAATTTTATCTAAATAACCATTCAAATCCTGGTGTATTTATATCTTCAATATGCCAGTTTTCTGTTTCTACCAGTCTATTAAAATATATATGCCTGAATAATATTGGTTCACTGTTGTGATTTTTAGTCAAGTTGGCGTTAATTGTTTTATAAATGACCATGATACATCGGTATTCGGTATAAATGATTCACAGGTCATAGTTTCACTGATAGTCTTCCTATGCTCTCTGGGCATAGGGTGGGTTTTAGTTACTGAGAATTGTACCTATAGCCATAAATCACACTATTTCAGTGGCTTTAACATTCCTCTCCATGGGTGATCAGTTTAATAAAAATAATAATAAAAATCATATAAATAAGTAACTAGTAAAGAGGTATGTATGCAGTTTTCGAGTGTTAAGCAACAAATTTTGTTGTTTGGAGGGGCTAGCTTGCTCGCAGTAACCGCAGCAATGGCTGGTTACAGTTATTACAGCAGCGATAATCTCAGTCAGGAGTTAGATGAATTAGTATTACATAATGCTGAAACGGTATTGAAACAAAACTTAAGTCTGTCAGCCCGGGTTGAAGCTGAAAAAATTAATATTGTGTTTAACCAGGCGATGGAATTAGCAACTAGCTACACGTCAGCCTTTAGTAAAGAAGATCCGCAAGTATCACGTCAAAGTGTCATTCAATTATTAGAGAACACCATCAATAACACGCCAAACATCATAGGAATTTATACCGGTTGGGAGGTGAATAAATTTGATGGTCAGGCAAGCAGTTATACTACTGATAAATATTCACAATCAAATGGTGAATTTAGCCCATATTTTAATCGTTCGCCGACTGGTGAAGTGGCTTCGGAAGCGACATATCCCTTCTATGCGACTAGCATGACAGAAACGGGGATCCGCGAATCGGAGTGGTATTTATGTCCAATGGAAACCAAGCAAGCCTGTGTGATTGATCCGGCAAGTTATGATATTCAAGGTGTATCAACACTAATGAGTTCGTTTGTTGCTCCGGTAATGCGTAACGGCGAATATGTGGGAATGTTCGGCGTCGATTATTCGCTTAACTTCTTGCAATCTTTGGCAACAGATACCGCTAAAAACCTGATATCGGGTCAGTCGCGAGTCATTATTTTAAGTGCATCTGGCATTGTCAGTGCCGATAGTGGCGAGCCAGCTAACATTGGTAAGAAGCTGGCAGGTACGCCGTTACAAGAGATGATTACGTCTCGTAGTGTCGGTGAAACGGTCGTTAGCGGTAACGATCTGATTGCAACTGCAGGTTTTAAGACAACAGGTACCAATACACAATGGGAAGTGATTGTTATTGCGCCGGTGGATGTTGCATTAGCCAATGCCCAAGCCATTGTGAATACCGTTAATGCGCGTTTTTCTGACAATTTAGCCGGACAGATGGGTGTTGGTTTAATTGCTGGCCTGTTTGGTTTGATTTTGATGTGGTTTGTGTCGCTATCGATTGCCTCACCAATTAGTGTGTTGGTTTCGCGTGTTAAGGCATTGACTCAATCGGGTGGTGATTTAACGCAACATATCGATATTGATCGTAAAGATGAAACGGGTCAGTTGGCAAACCACCTCAATACCTTTATTGCCGATGTTCGAGGCATTGTGACGGATATTGCAGGTACGGTTGGTTCATTAAGCCAGAGCGTGACAGCGACAGCAAAGGCGGCGACACAGAGCCAATCACAGATCATGGCTCAGCGTCAGGAAATCGAACAAGTGGTCACGGCGACCAATGAGATGTCATCGACTGCCCATAGTGTGTCTGATAATGCACAGGAAACGGCAGATGCCGTATCACTCACCCAGCAATCGGTGAATCAAGGCCAGGGTGTGGTTGGTGCGAATGCCGAAGGCTTGCGTGATCTTTCCAGGAATGTGGTTGATGCAACTCAAGTGATTGAAGAGCTTGAACAGCAAACCAATAGCATTGGCAGTATTTTGGAGGTGATCCGTAATATTTCTGAGCAAACGAACCTACTGGCATTGAATGCCGCAATTGAAGCAGCCCGTGCGGGTGAGCAAGGTCGAGGCTTTGCTGTGGTTGCTGACGAAGTAAGGAACTTAGCGATCAAGACCGCAGACTCAACAGAGGAAATCCAGCAAATGATTAACGGCCTGCGTACAAGCAGTAAGCAAGCCGTTGATACAATGCAGACGAACCGAGAGTTGAGTGATAAGTGCATGTCGCATGCTGAAGAAGCGGTGAAAGCCCTTGATGAAGTGAGCGTGCAGAGCGGTAAGATCCAAGATATGGCGCATCAGATTGCCAGTGCTGCCGAAGAGCAAGCTGCCGTTACCGAAGAAGTTAACCGCAGTATTGTGGCGATTAACGATGCTGCAGAAAACATCGGTCAAGGTTCGCAAATGGCGCAGGAAGAAAGTAATAGGGTCGCGGGATACACGAACGATGTAAGTGACAAGATTAATCACTTTAAGTATTAGATTAATGGCTTAATTCAGGCGCAATAGTGGCATAAAAACAGCAAGCATTTCTGCTTAAGGTCGATCAGTTGAATGATCTTCTAAGGCTGGCATAATCCGGGATCAGTTACTGATCCCGGATTTTTTTATTGCAGCGGTCTATGTTGACAGAGGTGAGATTGATCACCTATCATCGTTATTCGACGATAAACGAAATGGCTGATTATGATGTCTGATGAAAAAGCAATGCCTCCTAAACAAACAGCGTCATGTGTAACCGTACTTGATGGCATTGCTATTGATGAAGTAAAAGAGCAAGCACTTGCGGCGGCGGCTAAAGCTTTGTCTCACCCGGCAAGGATCCGAATTCTACGTATACTTGCTCGCCAGCAAGGCTGTTTGAATAGTGATTTGGTGGGCGAGTTGGGTTTGGCGCAGTCGACGGTTTCAGAGCATTTACGAATATTGCGCGAAGCGGGTTTTGTGATTGCTGAGCCTAAACCGCCAAGAACGTGTTTTACAATCAACGCCGATAAACTTAACGAATTTCGTTCTATGCTGGCTTATTTATAACCACGCTTGAACTAGGAGGTCATCAATGGATGGCCTTTTTATGAATCACATTAATCGTCAATCGACGATTGGCTGTTGATGGGCTATCAATAAATATGAAAGATCTGATGGCTCTTCGCTTTTTAGGTGTAAAAAATTAAAGGTATGGAAAATTATGGGTATTTTCGAACGCTTTCTAAGTGTATGGGTGGGGCTTGGTATGCTGGCTGGTATTGCTGGCGGCATGCTATTTCCAGGTTTTTTTACCTACCTTGGCGGGTTGCAATATGCACAGATTAATATGGTTATCGCAGTACTGATCTGGCTGATGATTTATCCGATGATGATGCATGTTGATTTTTCTGCTGTGCGTAATATTCATCGTCGACCAAAAGGTCTGATCATTACCATAGTAGTGAACTGGTTGATAAAGCCATTCACAATGGCGCTACTGGCAATTCTCTTTATGCGCTATCTCTTTGGTGGCTGGATTTCTCCTGAATTAGGCGAACAATACATTGCAGGAATGATTTTACTGGGTGTTGCCCCTTGTACTGCAATGGTATTTGTCTGGAGCCAGCTGACAAAAGGCGATGCTAACTATACCGTGGTCCAGGTGGCTATTAATGACTTGATTATGGTCGTTGCATTTGCACCCATTGCTGCGTTTTTGCTAGGTGTCACCGATGTGATCGTACCGTGGGATACCTTATTGCTATCGGTCTGCCTGTTTGTGGTCATTCCATTGGTTGCCGGTACAATGACACGTCACTTCATTCGTGATCAGATCAGGCTTGATAAGCTTGGGGCGCGTATTAAACCGCTTTCAATTGTTGGTCTTGTTGGCACGGTGATTTTACTGTTTGGTTTTCAGGCGCAGACCATAATTGATAATCCCGTTGATATTGTATTAATCGCCATTCCACTAATGATTCAGACCTATCTGATTTTCGCTATCACCTATATATGGATGAAAAAATCGAAGCAACCCCATTGCGTTGCGGCACCAGGCAGTATGATTGGAGCATCGAACTTTTTTGAACTGGCCGTCGCGGTAGCAATCAGCCTGTTTGGTATTCATTCCGGAGCGGCCTTGGCGACTATTGTGGGGGTATTGGTTGAGGTGCCGGTGATGTTATCGCTGGTGGCTTATGCGAACCGTACCCGAGAGCAGTTTCCTGTCAGATCAGCCTGATTAAGTATCGCGAAGAGATAAGATAATCCGATAAATTTCCATGAATGGTCAAACGTTATTTTTTCAGCCTCTTACTGGTAGGTAAGAGGCTGTTGTTTAAGGTTACTATCATATGTTCATTGGATAGATTGTTATCTTCTGCAGCTGAATCCATCATTAAACTCGATATGGCGAGCTTCCGAGAGCCTGAATTCATGGGTGTGTTTGTCACAGTGGGGAAACTGACAGTAAATGGAGTACTCTCTGTGTAAGCCGTTGTCCAAAAAAGCTTCCAGAACATCCTGAGTATCTGCAATTAGCGTTTTTTCTTCCATCGCTGCACCTCCAAACAATCAGACTTTCTTTCAGTAAAGTTGTTTTGTCAGTATCAAATTGTCTTAATAACAAGAAGATTGGTATATACCCAAGTAACCTCAAGATGCTCGTTTCAGCGAGAATTTCCAGGCACTAAGGTCAGGCGCTGATTTGTAGATATAGTTGCTCTACATCAAAAATCAGCAACGCAACATTAGTGCCTGGAAAACTCGCCCTTCGGGAGTGATCCAGCCAGCCCACTTCTGTGTCAAATGCACTTGAAAGGATCAGTCATTCCTTCGCACATTTTCCTTGAATTGAACTGGCTGATATCACTCTGAATCCTGCATTTTGAGGTAACTTGGGTATAACGTTATGGCCGGTAAATAAATAGCGTCCAAAGTAACCTGGCCGCTATTGTTTTTGCTCTTGGTGATGGAATAACCGTTTAAGCCGTTAACACGATTTTACCGACGGCCTGGCCCGATTCCAGGCGGGCATGGGCATCAGCCACTTGCCAGATAGTGAAATCAGTCTGGTCAATAAGTGGTTTTACTAATCCTTTATCGACCAGTGCTGCAACCTGAGTCAGGATTTCACCATGAGACTGTCGGTTGATCCCGTGAACTAACGGAATAAGCATTAAGATACTGTGAAAACTCAGACTCTTCAGGGCAACCTGTAACACATCACTGATGGGTAATGTCGTCGCAACAGCGCCATTGAAACGAGCGGCTTCAAAACTGCGCTGGATATTGTCTCCGGCAACGGTATCAAATATAGCGTCAAAACCCACACCATCCGTATATTGCTTTACGTAGTCAGAAACGGACTGCTCGGTGGCATTGATCAGGTGATCGGCGCCCAGCGTCTGTGCTGTGGCCATATTATGCGGCATGGAGGTAGCCGAAACGGTGGCACCAAAATGTTTAGCCAGTTGAATCGCAATATGTCCCACGCCTCCCGTGGCACCGTGGATCAGGACATTATCACCAGGCTGGATGCGTAGTTTGTCGTGCAGTGCTTCCCAGGCCGTAATTGACACTAAAGGCAGGGCAGCAGCTTCTCTCATGCTCAGGGAGGTTGGCTTTAATGCCATTAAATCGGCATCAACCAACATGTACTCGGCTAATGCCCCGTCAGTACCCGCAATACCGCCAGCACAACCATATACTTCATCACCGACACTGAACTGTGTTACACCGTCGCCAATCGCGCTGACAATACCCGCCACATCACCATGCAGTACTTCAGGTAAGTTAGCTGACCATGGGGTGCTGCTTGAGCGAAGCATGGTATCAAGAGGGTTGACACTGGTTGCCTTCACTTCAATAACCATATGACCTGCTTTTACTTCTGGCTTATCGCGTTCGACAAGCTGGAACACGTCACAGCTACCTAACTCTTTAATGACCATCGCTTTCATGTTTTTACTCCTTATCTGTTTAGGGAGCCAATATTAATTATTGCGATTAAGGATGGAAATGCGGCCACGAACAACACTGTTTTGCTTTTTAGACAACGAGGAGGTAGGGTTGCTGCGAATTAGAGCCAATCAAAACAAATATAAGCACAATGAATGTGCAGAACGTAGAAGGTCAGAAAGAGTATGGTCACACGCTTGATGTATTTTAATTGCGTTGTTGAAACCGGCAGTATCTCTGAAGCCAGTAGGATTTTTGATATCCAGCCATCATCAGTATCAAGGCAGATTGCGGCGTTGGAAAAAGAGCTCGGTGTGCGATTACTGAATCGAACCACACGTAACATCGGGCTGACCGAGGCAGGGCAGAAGTTTTACGAGTATTCGCAACGTATAGTTTCAGAATTGGATGAAGCCAAAAGAGCGGTAAATGACTTACAGGAAAGCCCGAAAGGTAAGTTAAAAGTCAGCATGACCGTAGGGTTTGGCGAAAGTATTGTTCTGCCGCTTATTCCCGAATTCATGGCCGCGTATCCAGATATTAATGTTGAGCTTGAACTGACTGAGCGTGTGGTCGATCTGGTGGAAGAAAATATCGATATTGCCATACGCAGTGGTCGGTTGCCTGATTCTAATCTCATCGCTAAACAATTGGCTTATAACAATTTTTTACTATGTTCCAGTCCTGCGTATTTAGCTAAACACGATGCTCTTCAATCTCCGTTTGAACTGGGTCAGTATGACTGTATTCGTTATGGCTACGTCGGTTGGCGAGACTGGTATGTGATGGACGATGGTAAGGCAACAAAACTAACCATTGATGGTGGCCTTACCGTCAATACGGTTAATGGTCAGAAGCAACTGTTGCTCAACGATGCGGGGCTGGCTCTAATGCCGTTATGGGCTGTCAAAGATGAACTTAAAAGTGGTGCGTTAGTGCATGTGTTGCCAGACCATACGTTTAGCCCTTATGAGATCATCAGCTCAACCTATGCGATTTACCTTAAGCGTGAATTAATTTCACCAAAAGTGCGGGTATTTATCGATTTTCTTAGTCAGCGTATAGAAGCGATTACATCGTTTAGCCAATGAACAGATTAGTTTTTTATCGATGAAGCCAAACCGTCGTCATCCTTGCTCTTTATCATCCATTGAAGCGCTTAATACTGATCTTTTCACTATCGATTGGATTTACAGTAGCGATTATCGGGGATCCACAGTCCACTGAACCTTCCGTGCATGATGGATCCCTGATAACCGCTAGGTAAGTTTTGAGAAAGCCTACAAGTTCAGTGTTTGGCGGTTTCTGGGATGACGGACTTCGACTGTTTTAATCCATCATCTTCACTGTGTTTAGGTACTAGCAGCATGCTCAAATAGTCTATCTTCAATATGTGGGGCAGGGGCAGAGAGGACGTATGAATACATTCAGATCACTGTTCGTGCTCGTAAGCGTATTGATTGCCTCATGTTACAGTAATTTGTATTCCAAACCAGTTCCTGATCACCGGGAAGATATTTCTACCATCTCGGAAGAATACGTGAAAGCAACAAGGGGAGGCGTATTGGATCTGACTGCTGTGATCCCCGGAAAAGTCTATCACCCCCGGGATGGTTATATCAGTTATGAGCGCCTTTGGTGCTTAGATGAAGAAAAAGGCTCAGTTGATGAATATCGCACCTTAATGGCAGAGGTTTGTCAATTGAAAGGCGGCACCATGACCAGTGACTGGTGTAGCGATTCAGCGAGTAAACGTCCGTTGTTCAGTGCTACCATCGAGCAAAATAACACGACCTGCACAGGTGGTGACCCAACCACTATCATTCATACCTTAGAGCCCATTTCATCATCCGCAGCCAGTGAGTGGCGAGTCACGGCAGAGGTGTTCGGCTATCAAGCTGACTAGTGGAATAGGTATTATGCTTTCAGATTATTCACTTTGTATGCAATTTATGAGCAATTTAATATTGTAACGGGAATACAATCCAAGTAGATTTTTTTGGAATGAAATAATTAGTGATGATGTTAGGGAATGAACGGTATGGAAGCATTACCAGGAAAGAGAGTGGTGATCATCGGTGGAAGCTCTGGTATTGGGTTGGATATCGCTCGCCATCTTTTAAGTAAAGGTATGGAGGTCACTCTGGCCAGTCGGAATGTCGCTAAACTTGAGCGTGCTCGGCGCTATCTTGACAGGCCTGTAGATATTTTTCCTCTTGATGCTTCGGATGATAATCAGGTCAAACAATTTTTTGAACAACTAGAACCTTTTGACCACCTGGTGACCACTTCAGGGACGGTTATTAAGGGGCCGCTAATAGATCTGGACTTCTCTGATATAACCCAAACGATTGAAAATAAACTTCACAGCCAGATACTGGCGACTAAATATGGCATTAATAAAATAAGAGCTGGTGGCTCGATAACGTTATTTTCTGGTGCATTTAGTCAAAAGAGCTTCGTCGGTACTTCAATTATGACGGCTATCAACTGTGCAGTTGAAGGCTTTGCAAAAGCGCTGGCATTAGAGGTTGCGCCCATAAGAGTGAATGCAATTTCTCCCGGCTATATTGATACCCCAATTCGTCAGTGGAACAGTGAGGAAGAGAAGATAGAATTTTTTAAACAGGTAGAGGAAAAACTACCCTTAAAGCGAATGGGGGTTACCGAAGATATCTCTGAACTTGTCGATTATTTAATTCACAGCAAGTACACAACCGGTACGGTCAATTATATTGATGGCGGGTTGTCCTTAACGTAGTTGCTCAACGAACCAGTGAATAAACGGATGTGCTTACTTTCGGTTTAAGCCTGAAGTGATTAAAACTTATCCATAATGTTGAATGTGTGTTAAATTTATCTGGACAGACCAGATGAGGGTAAAGCAAATGACATGGAATAAGTTATCCGTTACCGAAGACAATGGCATTGTCACGGTCGCATTAAATCGACCGGAAAAACTCAATGCCCTGGATATGGAAATGTTCACTGAGTTAGATGCTGTTAGCAAACAGTTACGTAAGCGCAAAGACATACGAGCAGTAATTCTAACTGGCAATGGCGGCACATTCAGCAGCGGGTTGGATATTAAAAGTGTCGCAACCAAGAAATCTACTGTATTAAGTTTATTGGCCAAGGTACTGCCGGGTAATGCAAACCTTGCGCAGCGTGTTTCAAGAAACTGGCGTAAAATCCCAGTTCCTGTGATAGCGGTTATCGAAGGGCGCTGTTATGGGGGAGGACTACAAATTGTAATGGGGGCTGATTTACGTATTGCTGCTCATGATGCTGAATTATCGATCATGGAGATCCGCTGGGGGTTAGTGCCAGATATGGGCGGGCTATTGGCCTTGAGAGAAGTGATGTCAAAAGATGTTGCCATGCAGTTAACGTTAACCGGAGACATTATTTCTGCTCAAGATGCCTTAGAATATGGCATGGTGACAGAGGTGAGTGAAAACCCGATGGAAACGGCGCTCGGTATATGTAGTAAAATTGCCAAAGCGTCACCAGATGCCATAGCGGCCATAAAATGCACCACTAATCGCTGCTGGGTAAGCAGTGAACGAGCGCTATTAGCGAGAGAAACGATCAGTCAGATTCGATTACTCTTGGGAAGAAACTTTACGATAGCCGCAAAACGCCAGCGAACAAAAACAGATATTGATTATCAAGAACGGCAGTCGTTCTGGTAATATTCAGGTAATTAAAAAAGGTGCAGCGGTGCCTTTTCCTTTTTTATCGAATAATTAATACCAATCTGAATAACTATCTAATTAATACCTAAACACAGTGAAGATGATGGATTAAAACAGTCGAAGTCCGTCATCCCAGAAACCGCCAAACACTGAACTTGCAGGCTTTCTCAAAACTCACCTGGCGGTTATCAGGGATCCATCATGCACGGAAGGTCCAGTGGACTGTGGATCCCCGATAATCGCTACTGTAAATCCAATCGATAATGAAAAGATCAACATTAAGCGATTTCGAGGATGACGACGGTTTGGCTTCATCGATAAAAAACTAATCTGTTCAATCAATCATAATTAATGAGTCAAGGTACTAGCAGATATAATTAATACGGGAGTGTTGCAAATAATCAGATAAGGCAGATCTAGCCAGTCATTGGCTTAAAGTTACGAGTAAATCACTTCAACATTGAATAAACGATTCATGAAGGCGGATCTCTCCCGCACAAGGGTTTCACGTTCATCATGACGTAACCAAAAATCAAACTGACCTTTGTTCAACATCCGTAATGATTCGAATCCCTGGATGGTTGACCAGGCCCGCTTTCGTATTTTGAAACCGCCGGTGGCTACAACAAGCTTCTTGATGGGGGCGTGATCGGACTCAATACCATTATTG
>NZ_JAKJSP010000065.1:0-39050 GCF_050337085.1 Photobacterium sagamiensis
GTACATCACTGTATAAAAATACAGTCATTTGATTTACAATTGACTGGTCAGTTCGTCAATCAAGTGGATGCGTTATGAGAGTATTTTGCCCAGAGTGCGGTGATAAAGCCCGCATTCAAAAATCCAATCGTATATCGACCAGCTATGCGGATTTATACTGCAGTTGTAGTGACCCCGAATGTGGTCACTCTTTTGTTATGAACCTCAGCTTTTCCCATACTCTCAGCCCTTCAGCGAAGAACACGACCGAGCTGGTTGCTGCTTTAGTTAATTCGATGTCGCCAGAGAAAGCGAAGGAGCTGCATAGTCAGTTAGCGATGTTTTAATCTCTTCCACCAGGGCAGCATCGAGCTGCCCTTTTTGTTCTCCATTAATTATCCGAGAGCTAACGCTGTTTCATCCACTTGATCTACAAGTTCCTTAAGGCCTAAAAGCACTTCTGGAGTGAAATGATCAGCCTTATCAGCCAATACTAAGCTCGCCAAATAAATACCTATCGCACTTTTGTTTTCGTCACCCGTATTCTGCACAACACTATCAACAATGAATTCAATAGTTTCTATAAATTGTTCTTCGTTTTTCATTAGTACAGCCAACCTCTAAAATAGTACTGTACGAATATACAGTATCAATACTGTGTATGTACAGTTTTCATGACGTTATCAATTAAACACGATTGATGCATTCACAGGTGTGAGGGTTCGGGCCTGAGCCCTGGCTTTTGTTCTCATGCTGTAGATTCCTGGTTATTGGGAATTTACAGACATTGGCCGTTTGCCACTACCTCTAAAGCATAACACCAGTGTTTTCGGTACTTCTACGGAAAATCCGCCCATGGGCTACACTCAATAAAGACCGATTCTAGGAGGAAGCGACATGGCCTACCCTGTACTATGCAGGAATTGCCCCAGCCGCACGCTGCATGAGATTCGCTACTAGAACAACCCCGACGATCCGCCGAAAACTGCCCCCACCAAGCACGCTATTTTTTGATTTGGAGTGTACCGACACCGAATGTGGCGCGGTGAGATCCGGCCATCGTTTGTAATTTAGATGATGAATAACCCCGCGTGCTAAGCGGTAAATCATTCGCGACAGGAAGCAAAGAGTTATGACATTAATAACAAGGGATATCTCACAATCAATAACAACAATGGGCGGCCAGATCTGTGAAATAGAAGCCTCTAAGTATGTGGTGCTCAAGATCAAAGGCCATGTACTAAAAAACCGAATAGAAGTACTGGTTGAAAAGGTTGATAAGCTGGGTGACAACACTTATCAGGGAAAGATACGCGGATTCAAACGCGAATATGGAGAGCGGCTTGTCAGGGGGAATGAACAAAGTGACAAGAAACAAGGCGACACAGTTAGCTTCAGGAAAGACAAGGTATTTCGGATTCAGGGCCCTTGTGAGTGACAGGAGCTTAACTTGTACGGAAAGATAAAGCCCCCTAGGGGCTTTTGATGGCTACCCAATATTAATGCGTGACTTTGAAGATGTCAGTTGTCGCTTAACCCACCGCTCATGCTCATCGGCGTCACCGAGACAATCGACATACACAGTCACACAAACGCTGGATTTGTATGAATACATAACGGATTCCACCAGGTAGTAATACCCATCCACCTCAATCACATCACCGACACGAGGTGCCAGATCCATTTTAAAGCTATCATCAAATGAATCGTTTTTTAGCTCACCTCCATCAAGTTGCAGCAGTGTCACCTCAAAAAGCGTTGGCTTAGTTTGCTTTCCCATATTAATCACCTTTGTGCACATCAATAATACACATAAGTCCTTGGGGCTAATCAGAACAATATCAAGACTATGCAGGGATATTCAGACTTCTACGGAAAATATCGGAATCGATGGTCGGATTTGTTCGAAATATACAATGTGGTATTAACTATGCTATCAATTGCATTTGAGTGCAATTCTGGCGCATGCTTTGGGGAGGGTCGGGTGATGTCATTCAATAATTGTTTTGATCAAGCTGATGGCTTACGTTTTCTTATGGACAGAAATGAGCGTCAAGCGCGTAAAGAGAAAGTTAAAGTACTTCAAAGGAAGATACGACAAATCATAATTACGGGGGAACATCAATACGTAGATTCATTAATGAATTCATTAGAACAAGCACAGTTAGAACTAGAATCTACTTATTTATCATAACCACGTAAAGCGATCCGAATGTGTATGCCCATCACCAATAGGCTTTTCATTCCAGAACATATGGCAAAGGTTAGGTGTTGAGATTCTTTAAAGCCTATTTCTGACACACAATGGGGGCGATTCCTTGTCAGGAGCCCAGGTTGCAACTACTTTTACGGAGAATGTACACGGCAAGCAGTCCAGAAATTGCAATAATGCAATTCCCGGTTTCCCTTATATTACGGCTCCCTCAGCACTTGGAACTGGAATCCTTCAAACTCAGTCCAGAGTATTGTGAAAACTGGGTATTGATCTGAGGAATAACAATGACCGCCAGCACGATGAACTTCAATTTCAAAGCCTAGCTCGGAGACATTAGTTATCCTTCCTATCGTACCGCTATGACTATCTAGTTCCTCTTTAAACTCAGTAAATAAGCCAACAGTATCGGAAATGTAAACTAATTTACCTTGCAGCCATTCCATATAGTCACCAACTAAATGCTCAGTTTTCAATGAGTATAGATGAGGCGGATACCCTGCTTCGGCAAAGTTCGGGGGAACGGGGGCTAGGTACATATTTCTGATTTCTGGAATCTACAGACATTCCCCGCTCAAGAATCATTCAAAAAGACTCTACAGGTCGCATGCTTACTGGCTTTTACGGAAAATTCCGGTTACTCGATGCAGCGGGTCTCGATGTTCAGCAACTTAGCAATCGCCTCTGCATCTTCCTTGCACAGCGCCAGACTAAAATCGAGCTCATCCGTTTGCAGCTCATAGTCCGGCAGCCCGATCGGGTGAAGATGGTGCACGATGGCCAGTCCTTCGGGACCGGCAATATGGCATCGCATCCCGGCCCGGTGAAAACAAATCATCCCGTACCGGTGCGAAACGGTCACTTCGGTGTCGCTGTGCTGGCTTTTCCAGTGGGTATCACCCTCTACTTGGTTGAAAGGTGACGACTTCATAATCACTCCCCCTGATCAAATCAAACTGTTCATCAAAGGATAGTGCAATCGGGCCGGTATGCGGGGCTTTTACGGAAAATTCAGGAGACAGGACGGGCAGGACAAGAACCGCCAGGAGGCGGCTGAGTTCAATTAGGATGCTACTAGTTGATCAAGGGAGTTCCAGTTAGTAACCTTTACTCCATTCACTATAAATTCTTCCTCGGTCAGAATGGCAGGCCAGTTTTCAGTCCTGACATGCAAGTTGAAGATCCAGACAGAGCACTCAATCTCATCAGTACCAGGAGCAATTGTAAAATCGACATGCTCTACGGTATTTGCCATTCTGTGGTCATTATCCAAGCTGATATATATTCCGTCCCTATGCTGACTGGCACTCATAAAATACTGGCCGAAAACCCCTCTTAAGAGAACCACCTTTCTTTGCATTTGCTTTCTCCTTTTGTATGAATACAAATACAATTCATTGCAAAGCAATTGGTATTACAAGGCTTCTACGGAAACTGGTTAAAGTCACATGCCCTTTCATTCGAGTATAAGCTAATTTTGTCTTTTCAGTGTTGTTATCAAGCCGTTTCTGAACACGCTTTTCGTGTTCCTCTTTCCAGGCTTCATCTCTCTGGAGAAGATCATATTCATGATCAGTTAGAAATGCTTCAGAACCGACTGGATGGTCTTTGTTGGCTTTCCACTCTTGGTATCTTTGCTGTCGCTCTTCTTCGTCACACATAATCATTCCCTCACATAAGTAGGTACGGATCACCGGTATTGTGATACCTCTCATATTGCTCAATCATTAGCATGCTTCTAGACAACGCTACATCAGGATCCACCTCCCTTTCATTACGGAAATGTTCATCATTTAAAACGCTTTGCCAGTAAGCACGCTTTTCTTTAAATCGGTAATAACTGTCAGCGTATTCGATACTTGCGGTTTGTTTGGCTTCGGCTACGGTTTGGCGGTAGGTTTCATCTTCAGATTTAGATTCCATCGACCAGCCACGCGCCCCCGCGGCCCAAAGCAGAAAATCATAAGCTTTGTCTTCGGCCTGTTCGCCATCGAAGGCAATACAAAATATATTTTTAGTGCTGGCATGAACGCCACGCTTTTTTATTTGATCGCGAGTAGACCTTCTTTGGTTTTCGAGACGAATAATTCTGCCCGTTAATTTATGAACAACGTCATCAGGCTTTTTGGCTTGCTTGGCGATTGATTTCGCTTTTATGGTTTGTTCTAACTGCTTTTCAATACGCCGAATACTTCGGTTTAATGGTTTACGCCATTGCTCTAATTTATAACCACATTCTTTGATAATGGCTGCCATGTTGCCAGCTTCAAAACTGTCAACACATACCCATGCCGGGGCGCGGCTGCACTGGGCAATATTATACCGATTCCCTTTTATTAACCCTTGGTCGGCATTTTCACCTTTGGCTGCATAACCAACGGCTTTGATTAGGTAGGTTCCTGCGGCTTTGGGCTGTTTAATGCGTTGTAAGTTAGCGAAGCCATTACCCCATATTTTTTCAACTCGCTTTGACCAGGCAGAGAATAACGGTTTAGGCACCGACCAGTTTAATAAAATGTGAACATGGGGATTGGGTTCACCATCCTCATTCGCTGGGCATTCAGCCACCCAAATATAATGAAAGTCTGCAGGGTCTTGAGTTGGGCCAAATTCACTTGGCTTGCTATGGCCACCTACAGATTTGTCTTTAAGTTTGCAATATTCAGCACCACTTTCGACATCAACCTCTACGGTGTGATTTGCTATCCAACCACGGTGATACATCTTTTTAGCGCTATCAAGAAAGCGGCTAACCTCTTTACCTATGGTTGTTTCAGCCGTTTTCGTTAATGTGAATGCTTTTTCTGGCTTAGCAAATAATGGTGAGTATGGCCCTGCAATATCACCGTTTTCGTTCATCACTTTAACCGACCCATCATCATGAATATCGACGGTTAAGGCAGGATCATCAGCACACATATCAATGTAACAATACGGCCCTGCAATATGCTCAATCGATTTCGCCATATTTCTTTTGATGTCTATCGGGGTGTTAGACCCATCAGTACATTTCAGTTGTGGACGACCACGTAACATTGAGCGTGGACCACGGGTTTTACTAGCTGGAAGCGGTGGTTCTGGCAAAGTGGAATATGGTGCGGCATCACCTTCTACCATTCCTCCAAATATTTTATTTCGTTGCTCATTTTTAAAGGTCAGGGTTAGGAACGTAGTAAACCCGCCGCAGCATGTTGCAACATAAGCACCCGATTCAAAAATTTTGCTCACTGCACGCTTAGTCAAACTTTCAGTAAAACGATCACCTTCTTGTGCATCGGGGGCAGAGCTTGACGGTGTTTGGGTGTGATACTGGATTTTATATTGTCCAGACCATTCACGATTCATCAATCTGATTGAATTTGGATTGATTTTTGGCTCGGCAATCTTCGTTTTGCCTTTTGGTGGCAATACTCGCGCTTTGTTACCTTCGTCTGTAAGCGCGTATAGCGTGTCGTGATTGTAGGCGGCCTCTATGCTTACTAACTCGACATCACCACGTTCTAGCTTACGCTCCTGTCGCAGAATCTTATCTAATTGGGCTTGTTGTGGGTGTGTCGGACTTTTGCGCCCTTGGACAAGCCTATTGTTTTCGGCACTGCGTGCCGCCGCTTCGCGGAGGTGATCAGCGTTATAATTTGGCAAAGAAGCGGCATGCGCTTTTTGTTTCTCGGTAAAAAATTCATTCTCGCGACTGACGCGGTTTAATTCCCAAAGTTGCTCTGGATTTAAAACCCCTAGGCGTGGTCCACAAAAATCGAATCCTAAAAAACCGCTATTATAAGCGGCTAAATGTTGTTCTGTTTTATCATGTGGCTGAACAGTGGCAGCCACATAAAAGAGATCATTATTAGATAACATCCCTACCGCCTTCCGCAGTCCAGCCATGAACATCACGCTTGGTTCCAAGAATCTCGGCTTTGGTTTCGCCAGCCTTCAGTTTGTCGAGTGTTTCAATGCAGCACAGGCAACCACAAAAATCACCGCCACACTCGCACTGCTCTTCACTATTATGGCGAGCATCGGTGTAAGGCTTTTGCTTAAGGCAGTCTTGGCAAAGGACGAATTTAGGATCACTCATAACGCTGCAAACTCCTGTGAATCACAAATAAGGAAACCGCCTTTGTGTTGGCCTTTAACCAACACACCATTGAGCACATGTTTGCATTCCAATTGTTTACAAGCGTTTTCAATCGCAAGTTCCATTGATTCATGCTCACCAATTTGCAGGTTCATTACTTCTTGGGTGTCTTCGTTACGAACAACACCGCCGCCAGAGTTAAGGCAAACTGCTAGATAGTTCATCATGCGCATAACTCCAATTTCTGGCAGCGATGAATCGCTTGGGTTTCATGCCACCAAGTGGTGATTGCATTAGGAATGATGAAATCAGAGGCTGCGGATACGAAGAACAACGCGCGGATTGCACCAAGGGATTGGTGTTCTAATGCGCTGTCATTGTCGGAACCGTTGAAAGCACATACCCAAAAGCCGAACCAACCAAGCAGTGCTTTTTGTTTGGTAAGCAATCCCGCATCGAACGGAAGGAAAGGAACAGACTGAAGGCGATCAGCATTCAGGGCGTACCACTCGCCCGTATCATCTTCGATGTATTCCAATGCCGTGCTAAAGGCTTCGGCCTCATCCAGAGTGAAAGCAAGGTCGCCTTTTAAGATGGCAAGCAGGTCATCTTGAGTGACCATGATTATTGAACGGTTCATGCTGCCACCTCTGCCTTGTCTTTAGCTTCGGCGATCAGCTCAAGAAGTTTGTCTTCAATTCTTAATAGCTGGGTAAGAGGCGGGGTATCATCTTCAAAACTATTTCTGTCTAAATAAACATTGGATTTATAGATAGGTGATTGTTCTCTACCATATTCTGTTCCAGCAAGGTAAACGCGAACGTCAACGTAATCCACATTACATTGATAACGCACATTAATTTCAATCACATCCTTGTTCATCATCGCCAGCTGCATGATCTGCAAGACCACATCATGGCAATTACGGCTTGTACGAACATCTTCCAGCATTTCTAGTGCGGTTTTCTTTTCGTTGTTCATGGTCTTCTCCCAACCTTTAGACGAAAAAAATACCCAGCGAACTGGGCGAATCATGGTGATGGTGCTTAGTGGAATTCTTTCAGTGAACAATTAGCCAATGGCTTCAGTGCATCGGCTAACTTGTTAATGGCGCGATGTAATTGCGCACGTTCGAACTGGCTCATTTCTGCAAGTCGCATATCGGTATGACGTTGCTTCAAACCTGCCGCAAAACATACAGTGCGTTTGATGTCGTCTGGAAGGTGATCGTAAATCATCCCCTTCTCACTTTTGCTGCCAAACATTGCATGCATTGCTGCCAGTGATTCGGCGGCTGTTGGTGTGGTGTTAACTTGAACTTGTGCTTGTGCTTGTGCCATTGGGTGATTTCCTTATGCCAATCCGGGAATGGGTAAACCGTTCATCACTGCATCAGCGCACATCGACACAAACGGTGTCGTTCCCTGACAACGGTTTTCAACATCTGCCATCAACAAAACCAATTCACGAACTGCATTTTGGGCTTTGCTGACAATTTCATTTTTCTTGCGTCGGGTGAGGCGTTTCTCTGTTTCCACTTCACAAATTGTGCGGCTGATATCACCGGCACAGGTGTTGATGCTCATCGCGGCCATTACTGGTGATTTGTTCTCACCTATTTGCGATGGCAAGCGAACAGCCGTTAAATCCAACTCAAGCAAGACGCTATTGACTAAATCTTCATTTCCGCTTTGCTTGGTAACCTTCACCAGTTCACGAACTGTCAGGTGGTGCGGCTGATTGGGATTTAACTTGTTGCGCAGCATTTGAGGTCGCATCTCACATTCGTTTGCAATCTGCTCCACGTTCTCGCGATCTGCAAAACGAACACATGCCGCGTCAAATGCGTCTTGTTTGGGCTGGTTTAGTTCATACATTGAATAATTCTCCTAAACTGTAATTATTCAAATGAAGAAAATAAGTACGCAAAGTAAGCAAGAGCGCCGAATTTTCGCCTTCAGGCAGCATTCCGGCTCTGCTTTCTTTCTTCCCGGTTCGATGAAAGTGCCAGGCTGCAATTCAATGAATCCACCTAAGTGGTTATTGATGATCACAGCTGGCACAGGGTTTGAAAGATTGCTTTTGCGAACTGGCATCACGAAACCCTTGTCATGGCTTCACGGGTCGCCATTTCTGTCATGGCGATTACGTTAACCATTGGAGTTTCACGGTTTTTTGTTTTTGCTTTGACAATCAGCTTGCCTTCGTTGGCCCACTCACGGATGGTGCGGATGGTTAAGCCTGAGAAGCGTGCGTATTCGTCATAGGTCATATAAGGGGCATTGATAACTACTTGAAATGACAACATGTGATATCCTTAAAGGTCAAATTCGTTTTTATTCGTTTCATATAAGTCAGATTGGTCACATCTGACGACATTGACTATGGTAGATCCAATATGAGTACTAATCAAGCAAAAATACCGCCATTTGACTATAGCGGTGGTAAGGACTTTACTGGCAGGTTATTAAATGTGACAGGGGTGTCGAATTTAGTTGAGCTATCTGACTTAATAGGAGTACCAAGAACGACGCTATCGACTTGGCACCGACGCAATATGACAGCTTTCGAAATTGTGGTACGAGTTTGCCTCGCTACTGGTGCTTCTTTGAAATATGTGGCTTTGGGTGAAGGTGAACCATTCGAAGACACTTCAACGCCTGTTGATACATCAGTTGCTATTACAAAAGAGTTCATCAGCAATGGCGTACTTACTGAAAACTCTGTGATGAAGTTTGATAAGACATTACTTGAGTACTACAACCTAGATGCTGAGCAAACTAGGTTGGTTGAGTTAGATTCTGAGTTGATGATGATTAATACATCTGAAACCAATCCAACATCTGGCCGTTACCTCATTGATGTTGACGGCTCTGTTTCCATTAATCATATCCAACGCTTGCCTGGTAAAAAGTTAGCTATGAGCTTTGGTGATTCATCAATTGAGATTGCAGAAGGTGATATCAAAGTTCTTGGCAGAATTGTTATGACAATGGATAAAGAGTGAGATATACGATCTCAGTTCGTTAAATAGAATGTTAGGTTTTCACTCAGCATTGTCAATAGAGGAGTTAAACGAGTGACATATTGCGTAGCTTGGAAAACAACAAATGCAGCATATATTGTTTCAGATAGTGCTGTAACAAATATACGTGAAGCATCTGATAAAAATGTCAATCAATTCACTTCATTTGGTGAATTACAGGGAAGTATCGATAAAGGAAAGTATGTCTATGAAAATGCATTTAAAATACATTCAAATGATAATGTTGCATTTTCTTTAGCGGGCGATGCCAACTTTGGAAATGAATTTATTCAATTAGTATCGAGGCATGTGGGAATTGGTCGAAAAATAGAAGATGCGATTATGTTTTCTATTGCAAACTATGCTGATTTTTCAAACATGCCTTTAATTGAGGTTGTTATAGCAACTTTCAGTGATTCACCAATATTAATTACGATTAAAAACAAAAGAGCTACGTACGTAGTTCATGAAAATGAATTGGTATTACTTGGTTCACCTAGTTCCGAATTAAAAGAATATACAAAACACTTCTTTAATCTGTTTTTAGAAACATGGAACAATGAAAAGTTTCTATTAGAATCAGATGAAATATTACTAATGAGAATGTTGGCTCTATTACAAAGTTATGGAGTACATAATTATACAATAGAGAATGGTATCGGAGGTGCTTATACTGGCCTTATGGTGAATACTGATGGTGTGATAAATCAGCCAGATATATTCTATGTAATGTCTGGGGAAAACCCAGCTTTCGATACAAAAAAAATGGCAACGGTAAATGTAAAAGAGAATTGTTTTTGTATAATAAATACAGACATATCCGATGTGGTGTTATCAAATTCATCATCAGATATAAGTGAAGATTTTAAATTAGCTACCCTAGAGGCTTCAAGAAAAAGATTTGATAGTGGGAAGTTTAAGTATTTCATGTTTATGAATTTAGTAAGGCATGTTGTATGTATAGTTAATATGAGTGATGAATATCACCATCGATTTTTAAGTATTGATGTCCGTGATGATAAACCTGGAACAATAGGTCTTATTGTTAGTGCTGAATTACAGCATTGTTTAAATGATAACTATGAAATACCTAAAAGCATTAAAGATACTACAATTATGTATATTCCTTACATTCCATCACCTCAGGCAAAGATAGAACTTATTGAACGTGAAATCAATCAACTTCGGATAGGTAAAATTCTTAATAAATCAATTGACAATTATAAGTTTTTTATTATTGAGTCTGATCGAGTTACGGATTGGTTTTATGGGAATCAAAAAACAATCATTCCATTCATAAAGCATTATCGTGAATCTCAATTTATTAGAATTGTGGACATCACTACTGACTTTGCCATTTTGGAGTACGAAAATGGTGATWTTATTTTTCCTGAATTAGGCTACCATGTAAGAGAGTTATTTGAAAATATAGTCGACAAAGGAAGGGAAGAAAATATATATATTTTTGAATTTTATCCAAGTGAAGATCTTGAGGAAATTATCTCTATTAATATTTTAGCTAAAGATGCACAAGTTGCTCTTGAGCAAGCTAGTCAATCTTTAATGTCGGAATATGGCCGTTGCGACGGACTTATGTATGCCGGGGCTAAATTTTATCACCCTGCTTACTATTGGGCCGAAGATGCACTATAAAACCAAGTATAAAGTGCTTAAACGGCCGCAGTTACACTCGGCATTCTTGATTTGAAGTGTAACTAACTTGGATCGTTCAACGAATGCGCCGCTTAGCACGGCGTTAAATTAATGTTTTTAGGTAAAATTGTTATGGCTATAGATAAGGAATAATCATGAAAAATAAAAAGATTAGCATTTGGTTTGGCTTTGGGATTGTCTTATGTCCGATTGTTTTTGCATGGTTCACCTTAAAAAAAGGTTATTCGACCAAAGCCAAACTTATTTCATTTGCTTGGTTGTTGGCTACAGCAGCACTTTCAATTGTCGCACCGCAGAATCAACAAACCGAAGAGCCAGCTAAAATTGTAGAGCAAGTTTCAGCTCAACATCAAGCAGAGCAACCAATCACCTAACGTTGTCGTTGATTTTGCTCCAGATGATAAAGGTGTTTCAGGCAAAGCTGTTGGAAACCAATTTGATATTCAATGACGCAAAAAGCTAGATAATTAATATGTCAGTTAGAAATCTTAAAGACAGCAAACCAAAGCCATGGCTCTGCGAGTGTTACCCACAGGGCCGAGCCGGAAAACGCATTCGTAAGCGCTTCACTACTAGAGGTGAGGCGATTACGTTTGAACGCTTCACCATGAAAGAGGTGGATGATAAGCCGTGGCTGGGAGATAAACCCGATCACCGCCGTTTATCAGAAATTATTGAACTCTGGTATAAGCTTCACGGCAAGAATATTAAATCTGGCGCACATGCTAAACGTCGCATGATGATTCTTTGTGAGGAAGTTGGCGACCCTATTGCTAGCCTGTTTAGTGCTAAGAGCTTTGTGCACTATCGTGCTAATCGAAAAACAAAAGCGAACAATAGACACACTGAAGAACTTTCACCCGCTTCACATAATTATGATCAGTCGTGGCTGCAAGCAGTATTCAATTATTTGATTGAGGTAAAGGAATGGAAATTACCTAACCCTATGAACGGGGTTAAACCGATCAAGTTAAGTGAAAATGAACTGACGTATTTATCAAATGAACAAATATGTCATCTGCTTGAGGTTATCCAATCCAGCCGTGTTTCAGATCAACTAGAAAAGATTGTGAAAATCTGTATTTCGACCGGCGCACGAGTTATGGAAGCCGTTGAATTGCGTGGGGCTCAATTGGCTAAGTGCTCTATCACGTTCACAAATACAAAGGGCAAACGCAACAGAACGCTGCCGATTACCCAAGAGTTGTACGATGAGATTTATCAACCAACCTCTGGCCGATTGTTTTCTGTTAGCTATGGTGTGGTGCATAAGTGGATAACCCGCGCATTCCCCGATTTACCGAAAGGCCAATCAACGCACGTACTGCGTCACACGTTCGCCAGCCATTTAATGATGAACGGTTGCAACATACTCACATTACAAAAAGCACTTGGTCATACCGACATAAAACAAACCATGGTTTATGCTCATCTTAGCCCTGACCATTTGATTGAAGTTCGTGATTTAAACCCACTAAACCAGCTTTCTTTACCTCCAAAAAATGGCGGCAAAGTGGCGGCATAGGCTGTCAAACAGCGTTATTCTCCGTCACACATCGTCACTCACCCTTTTCTTAACTATCTAATAACACTCATAAAGCCTGTATTTACGGGCTTTAGCAAACGCCGTGTAGATAATGTCTTACGACTCGCACGGGGCATGGAATGACCATGTTGGTCATAATGCAGCGTTATACGATACCGGTAAAGATTCAGAACTGGCTGCATGGAACGTTTATGGTACTGCTGCCTACGGTGGTATTGGTTACCTGAATACCGACTGGGCTTATCACTATTTCCGTGGCTCTATGCCTGCTGGCCGGATCAACATCGGCGTGCCTTACTACACACGAGGCTGGAAAGATGTCACTGGCGGTACCAATGGCCTTTGGGGCCAAGCGGCACTTCCTAACCAGGCAGACTGCGCTCCAGGTACAGGTGTAGGCGAGAAGAACAATTGCGGTAACGGTGCTGTGGGTATCGATAACTTATGGCATGATAAAAATACCAAAGGTCACGAAATGGCCGCAGGCTCGAACCCAATGTGGCACGCAATGAACCTTGCTAAGGGTAACATCGGTAGTTATGCCACTGCCTATGAGCTGGATCCGGTCAATAATTCTACACATCAACTGGTTGGCACCTATACCCGACATTACGATAATGTCGCGATTGCCCCTTGGTTATGGAATGCTGAGAAAAAGGTATTCCTTTCAACTGAAGATAAAGAGTCTATTAACGCCAAAGCCAGCTACGTCATTGATAAAGAAATTGGCGGCATCATGTTCTGGGAATTGGCTGGCGAGATTACAACTGTTATGTACTTGATGCCAATGGTAACCGCACCACTGTCGACGCAACAGAAAACGCCTGTGCATCGGGGAATGGTGAATACCACATGGGTAACACCATGACCAAAGCTATATACGATAAATTCAAATCAGCAACACCGTATGGTAATACCGTCGCGACAGGCCCTGTACCTACGGAAGCACTTGATATCACAGTATCGATTGGCGGCTTTAAGGTTGGCGATCAAAACTACCCAATCAATCCAAAAATCACTTTCACCAACAACACCGGTCAGGAACTGCCGGGCGGGACTGAATTCCAGTTCGATATCCCCGTATCAGCACCAGACAATGCCAAAGATCAGTCTGGTGGCGGTCTGAAGGTTATTTCTTCAGGTCACACTCGTGCAGACAACATTGGCGGTCTGGATGGTGTGATGCATCGGGTAGCTTTCACTCTACCTAGTTGGAAAGGCTTACCTGCTGGCGGCACCTATGAGTTAGATATGGTTTATTACCTGCCAATCTCCGGTCCTGCTAACTATGCTGTGAATGTAAACGGTAAAGATTACGCGTTTAAATTTGAGCAACCGACTTTACCACTAGGTAACATCGTACCAGGTCCAGGTCCAGGTCCAGACGAACCATGTGTCACAACGGGTATCAACACTTTCCCTAACTGGCCACAAACTGACTGGGGCGGTACCCCAACCCATGCTAACCAAGGTGACAAAATCATCCATAACGGTGTTGTTTATCAGGCTAACTGGTGGACTAGTTCAACGCCAGGTGGTGATGGTAGCTGGGCCACTGTCTGCACCATTTAGAAATAGTCAGTCAATTTAGATAAAAAGTAATGACTAAGTAATACAAAGAAATACGCAGGTGGTCGTTTTATTGGGTGATGTTCAGCCAGCCCTATCACCTGCGTTTTTTCTTTGACCTTGACACCTTAAATAACAACATATTACATAGCACTCTTTCCCAGCTAGCTACAGTCTTTAATCATCGATAATACACCTTCATAAATGCGTGTGACTAATGTTGCGTATGCTGAATACCTCGCTCTTCTCAAAAACGATAAAAATGAGATATTGTGCTCAATTTTTAATCAAACAGTTTAACCTTGTATTTTTAGTACTGTTTGTAAATTACGATTTAAATTATTTATCAATAACAATACGTTAAAGTATCACATTGAAAATTAATTCCAGCTTTATTACATTTTTTGATTATGTTTATAGTAAAAGTACAATTGAACCATGTTCTGTAAATAACTCTTTGTTATAAAAATAAATATCAATCATTAATGTCAAATTTATCCTATTAAATAAAGTAAAAACCATATGTTGATTTACATTCTTAACAATCAACTTTAGTTCGTTTTATGCTAAAGTCACCTCCCCATTAACCCCAAAAATAAAAAGAGTTTTAGTAAGGACGATGAACAAAGCAATTTGCCTATGCATTTTGATTTTCTGTTATTTGCCAATTCAGGCAACGGCAAGTAACGTTAGAAGTCATTCATACACGGAAAGTACCAGTACAGATGTTGTTATCAAATACGTATACAAACAAGCACAGCTCGATAACATCATGGATTATCAAGTTTTTGCAGAAGGTTATGCTGCCTATACTGCAACTAAAGGCAGGAAAAAATCGATTCTTACAATTATTGATTACAGCAGGCCATCAACTGAGAAAAGGTTCTTTGTTATTGATTTAAAAACAAATAAATTACTTTATCATACATACGTAACACACGGTGTAAACAGTGGTGGCAGGATGGCAAATCGTTTTTCTAACATTGTAAGCTCAAGACAGACATCACTGGGTACTTTCCTTACCGATACCACTTACAATGGTGGTAATGGTTATTCACTAAAACTCAATGGCCTGACCAGAGGGATTAATGATAACGCCCGCCGTCGCTACATTGTGGTGCACGGTGCAGAGTACGCCACTGAAGCATTTATAAAACGAAATGGCTACTTAGGTCGCAGCTGGGGTTGCCCAGCATTACCTAGCGGTTTATCCAGAAAAATAATCGATACCATAAAAAATGGTAGCGTTATCTACGCTCACGCTTGATATTATATGGCTTTTATCTTTGATAAAAGCCATCTTTCCTTACTGTCCCCGCTTAAATATTCAAACCAACACATAACTTCAATTACAATTCGACCCAACAAACAGCCAAACTAAATGTTATATTTAATGCAAGTTAGAAAATCATAGTTAATTAGATTATCCTAACATCAATTTCTAACAAAAAAGACAAATGGCTTTCATTCTTGATTCAAAAAACAACCTATAACACTATTTTTTTCACTAGTAATCTTTCACATAAATGATGAATAGTTGAAGTTCCTATACATGTCATCCCGGAATAGAGGAACGATATATCCGGGATCCAGTATTAAGCGTGTGCTCCTTAGATTCCGTATAAATTCGTTCATCACTTTACGGAATGACGAAGTTTGGTGGTAGGACTCATCAAAACAAAATTCTCAGCGTAATCTTTCATATTATAAATAGCGAATCTGAGGTAGTTTGGGAGCAGATCAAAAAAATCCCCGCCGAAGCAGGGATTTATTCAACATGGAGTGATACCACTAATTAAGCAAGTACTTGCTCAGCCGTTACATATTTTATGTCTAATGCTGTAGCAACACTTTCACAAGTGATCTGACCGCGGTACACGTTCAGACCATTCAGTAGATGCTGATCTTCCTGCAGCGCGGCTTTATATCCTTTATCTGCAAGTTTAAGAATATAAGGTAACGTTACATTATTCAGAGCAAATGTTGATGTGCGGGCAACAGCACCAGGCATGTTAGCAACACAATAGTGAACAACATCATCAACAATGTAAGTTGGATCACTGTGAGTTGTTGCGTGTGACGTTTCTACACAACCGCCCTGGTCAATTGCTACGTCAACAATTGCTGAACCTGGTTTCATTTTCTTAATCATTTCAGCGGTTACCAGTTTAGGCGCCGCAGCACCTGCTACCAGTACACCACCGATAACCAAATCAGCTTCCAGTACGTGTTTTTCGATCGCATCTTTTGTTGAGTATACACACTGAACAGCGCCGCCAAACTGCGCATCCAGGCTGCGCAAAACGTCAATATTACGGTCAAGTACAACAACATTTGCGCGCAAGCCCACAGCCATCTGAGCTGCATTAGCACCGACAACACCACCACCGATAATAACCACTTTAGCTGGCTCAACACCTGGGACACCAGCAAGTAGCATGCCGCGGCCACCTTTTGATTTTTCAAGAGCAAACGCACCAGCCTGAATCGACATACGGCCAGCAACTTCAGACATTGGCGCTAGCAGTGGTAAACGACCTTGATCGTCAGTAACCGTTTCATAAGCAATACATACTGCTTTGCTGTTGATCAGATCCTGGGTTTGTTCTGGGTCTGGGGCAAGGTGTAAGTAAGTAAACAGAATTTGACCTTCGCGAAGCATTGCACGCTCAACCGCTTGAGGCTCTTTTACTTTGACAATCATTTCAGCTTCTGCAAACACTGCTTCGGCAGTTAGCAGGATTTGTGCGCCAGCATCAATGTAATCTTGATCACTGAAACCGATACCAGAGCCCGCCAGTGTCTCAACATACACAGTATGACCATGGGCAACCGCTTCACTTACAGAAGCTGGAACCATACCAACACGGTACTCATGAACTTTAATTTCCTTAGGTACACCAATAATCATCTTCGTTTCCTTGCTGCCTTGTTTAGTGTTGTGTAAACAATAAATAATTTCCCTCGGAATGTGTCACCAATTTTTAACCTATATTCAACAATTGAAACTAGACTTTTGTTCTGCTGCAGCAGAATAAACCAACTTTGAAGTTCGTCACATCATAAAAGTTCACTAATCACCCACAAAGCAGACCAGTCCACCACGTTTTCACGCTTCACTGGACATAAAAACCAGCAAAGAAAAGCCGAGCAGAAGTAACCGCTATCACAAACAGGCTTAAATTGTGTTGTTATAACCATTTAGATAAAGATTTGGCGGCTTCCATATAGAATCAAATTCTGTTTTTACCAATATTGACTCAAATCAGCTTGCCGCGAACACTCCTGAGTCATAACAAAAACCAACATGAAATTAACAGAACAAAATACAATTCATAGGGCCTGATCCTTAGTTTTGGGCTGGTAGTTTAGATGGCAGGGTATATCGCAAAAGCAAATAGAAATTCTTGAAAGGATTGGGCAATAAAGGAATATTGAGCTGATGGTAGAAGCAAACCATGACAGGGAACATAAACCAGAGGCAAAAAAAAGCCGCTATAATCGCGACTTCATTTCACTGATGCATTGTGGATGGACAGAATTGAGCATTAGTCTTCCAATTCCCAAGGCATATCTGGCAGTGCCGTCAGGTTCTCTGTATAGCGCTTAAGATCGAAGCTACCTCCGTTTTTAGCCACATCAAACACTTCGATAGACAATGCACACGCAATCATCTGCACAGCTTCATCACGCGCTGTTCCAGTCATCATCAGACGCATCAACGTTTCTTTAACTTTGATCGGGGTACTATCCGCAAGCTGGTTTTCCACGATTTCAACCAGCATATCGCCAGTCATGATTTCTTCATTCTGCATCTTTAATGCCTACATAGATAATTTCGACGAATTTTATACTATTTCACACCACACTGATATTGAGCATTGTCAGCGCTCCCTATCCTCCAGATTCTGGATCAATGCAAAATTTGGCACAAAAATAAGACCACAGAATGATAGGGCAAGTTTTATATGCTAGACCATAGCTTTAGAAACTGATGACTCGGCTGATAGCATCACTAACGCCATTACCGCAGAATATGCGTGATCCATTGAATAGAACGAATAATCAAGTGGCTGGTTATGTTCTAGCTCCACTTCATTAACTAACACCGTTTTTAACCCCGCAGCCACTGACGAAGTCACTCCCGTTAAACTGTCTTCAATCGCCAACACCTCATGAGGAGCAAAACCTAACGTCTCACAAGCTAACTGATAGATATCCGGTGCGGGTTTATTATTAGCAACATCGTCACCACTGAAGACATGATCGAACAATTCCAGCCAACCATGCCGGGTTAAAATTTCCTCAACATACATTCGTGGTGCGCCAGTCACAACAGCCAGAGGTACTTTACCTACTAACGTTCTTAATAACCCGTCAACCCCTGATTTGGCTGGAATATTACCGACTAATAAGGCCTGTTCGGTAATCGATTCCATTTGTTCCAGCATGTGCTCGACGGACAGTTCAATAGTAAATCGGCGCTTCAGATCTATTGCGACTTTATCCCAGGTCACACCGGCATAATCCGTCAAAAATGCTGACTTAGAGAAATCTATATTCCAGCTTTCTAAAAATGTTGACCAATTATCGGCATGGAAAACTTCAGAATCGACGAGCGTACCATCGAAGTCAAAACAAATTGCCTGCATAGAACTATACATCCCTAACTCACTACGAAGGCGCTATGTTAGAAGTTCCGCACTTTTATAGCAACTCAACAATTTATCGCTGATAACATATTAAAAACAACCATAAACCACGGCGATCTTATGATGTATAAAAATGGGGATTGTTTGATGTGGTACAGTCTGTATTAATGCAGAAATGACTAATTCCGCATTAGTACACCATGATTATGTTTAGCCATCACTGGTCATTAACGTTGATTCATTCATAAGCATATTGATACACGCATCTATTGGCTTTGCCCTACTTACATAAAAGCCTTGGATATAGTGGCAATTCATACCCATCAGAAGATCAAGCTGCGCCTTTGTCTCAACCCCCTCAGCAACGACCTTGATACCAAGCTTATGACTAAGCTCAAGTACCAGTGACACCAGAGTTTGACTGCCGCTATTGCTCTCAATCTCAGTAATAAAACTGCGATCAATTTTAATAATATCAGGCCTCAGATCAACGATCGCGCCCAGTGATGAATACCCGGTACCAAAATCATCAAGGGCAACTTTAATCCCCCTATCTTTAAAGCGAGCCAATACATCATGAATATAGCGACTCTCTTTCGATGCGGTTGTCTCAGTGATTTCAATCACAATAGAGCTGTTTGGTAATTCGTACTGCTGAATCACATCGCAGATGCATTCATCCTGCCCACGGTTGATAAACTCTTTTACCGAGCGATTAATTGAACAGCAAATAGAGTCATAGCCAAGCGTGTGAATTTTTTTCAAATCCTGGCAAGCCTGATGAAGTACCAACATACCCAGCTGATTTATCAGACCGTACTTTTCTGCGATAGGAATAAATACGGCGGGAGAAATGTCACCCTGGATGTCGTCGTGCCAGCGTGCAAGTGCTTCAAACTTAACAATTCGGCCTGTTTGGGTATGAATGATCGGCTGATAGCAAACGGAGAGCGTTTGTTCAGCAATCGCTTTTTTCAGCCGATCTCTTAACTGGAGTTTTAAAATATCTTGTGTTTGCAGCTGATGATCATAAAGACAAACACCATTACGTCCCTGACCTTTCATATTGTACATAGCGTAGTCTGCATTTTTCAGCAATGCGTGATGAGTTAAACCACTGTCAGGGTATGCAGAAATACCGATACTAACGGTCGTATTGACTTCAATATCATCAATGTTAATGGGTTCAGCGATCGCTCGATTCACTTCTTGCGCCAATTCAGAGGCTTGCTCTGCATTAACATTTGGCAGCAAAACGGAAAATTCATCACCACCATAGCGACAGATATTGTCATGTTCAGGAAAAATTAATTTCAATCTATCAGCTATCTGAGCTAACACCCTGTCACCGAAATCATGCCCATAGAGGTCATTTATCGACTTAAAGTCATCCATGTCGATAAACAAAATCGCAAACACTTGGTTATTCATTTTTACTTGTTTACTTTGTTTTTCTACTCGCTCTGTAAAGCTACGACGGTTTACCAAGCCCGTTAAAGCATCGTAATAAGCAAAAAAGGTCAGCTGTTCTTCCGCTTTTTTCCAATGGCTGATATCGCGGAAAACCGCAACGTAATTCACCACGGAACCGTCAGAATCTTTAATCACATTGATCGATGTTTCCTCAGGGTAAATTTCTCCACTTTTACGACGATTCCAGACTTCACCCTTCCAGCATCCCTTGGTCTGCAGACTTAACCACAATGACTGGTAGTACTCTTTGTCGTGCAGACCTGAGGAAAGAACGCTTGGAGATAAACCCAGCAACTCGTGCTGTTTATACCCGGTCGTACGTTCAAACGCATGATTAACCGAAATTATCCGGTTATTATTATCCGTAATAAGGATACATTCTGAGGTGTTATCGAACACAACCTTAGCCCGACTCAGCTGACGCTCTGTTTCAACACTTGTCGTCGCATCACGTTGAATACCAGCAATGCGAGTAGGATTACCATCACCATCTTTTTCAACAACTCTGCCTTTGAGCTTTAACCATCGTTCCTGACCAACGTCATAGGGGTTATTGGCATCCTGGGCCAGTCGAAATGCAAAGTTGAAAACGGTGTAGTGATCTTCTCGAAATCGATTAAAGAAATTCAGTCCTTCCTTCCTATTTTCAGGATGTAAGCACGCGACCCACTCGGTAAAATCTTTGCCGTTATCGGGTTTATCTTTACCTAATATGCTCCAGAACTTTAGCGATGTGAGAAACTTACCCGTCGATAAGTCATATTCCCAGATCCCTTCTTCAGCAGAATCATAAGTTGTATGTAACTTATTCGATGTTTGAGTCAGTTTGGCTGATACATGGTAAAAATCTGTCACATCCTGAACAGTTCCTTTCATTATTAAAGGATTACCATTGGGATCCCAGGTCACGCTAGATCGTTTACGCAAATGCTTAACAGTACCGTCTGCCAGCAGAACTCGATGATCAAGATTATAAGGCGTTTTATCTGATTCCAGCGAGTCATTCAGTGCTTTCACTACCCGCTCTTTGTCATCGGGATGAATAAATTGGGTGATCAGATCCAGTGAAGGTGTGAGAGTCAGATCATCAATACCATAGATCCGGTAGAGCTCCTTACTCCACGCAATAGCATTGGTTGTCAGATCCCAATGCCAGCTACCTATCTTGGCAACACGCTGGCCTTCTTCCAGCTCCCACATCAGCTTTTCTTGCTTGGATAACAATGCCGAGTATTTAAGTTCAACCCCAAGGAAATAACTGAGGTTGCAACTCCACTCTTCAATCTCCTGAGAATGCTCGTAGGCTTCATCGAATAAACAGACAACAATACCGACAGGTTCATTAGTGTGGGCAAAAATTGGCACGCCAAGATAACCTTCAGCGTTTAAGTCTTGCAATGGTTTATCATGGGGGAAAAGTGCTTGTACACTTGAAGGGTAATGGCAGGTGCAACGGTCTGACTGAACATTTTTACACGGAGTATCAACAAGGCTGTAGCTAAAGTTTTTTGCCACCTCGCCGTTTGCACGATATGACAGGGTATACACCTGCTTTTTATGCTCGTCAAAGTAGCCGATATAACAGTACTGAGGCTTCAATTTGTCATAAACTAGCTCAGTAGCTTTATCAAATAATTCGGTCCCGTACAGATTTTGAAGTGCATTCTTTATTATTTTATTCATCACTATCAAATGTCGCTATCAACTTACTCTCGTGCAAACAAGTCGATATTCAGCTTCCCGTTATCTGCCCATAACCGGGGGACTCTACAGTATGCATTTTATCAATAAAAGCCCTCTTTACCGATATGCAAAACAAATGAATGAAATAATGACATTCATCACTATGAAAGTCGGTGATAAAGATGTTCTACAAAAATGTCATGAATAAATACTCATGACTGCAAAACAGTCATGAGCATTTTTCAACCGTTGTCAATCGCTGGCTTGAGCCCACGACGATGCTGATCACTGATTACTTAAGCGACGGTTTGCACTTTAGGGTGAGAAGGCAAACGCAGTGATATCACGGTAGTAATGGCTAAAAAGGTAAAAGATACCCACAAACAAGCGGCAAGTCCGGCTTCCTGATACAACCAACCCGACAGAATGGTGCCAATCAGACGTCCCATTGCATTCGCCATATAATAGAAACCGACATCCAGCGATACACCATCATCTTTGGCATAACTGACTATCAGGTAAGAATGCAAAGATGAATTAACAGCAAATACCGCTCCAAAAATGAGTAAACCAACAACAATAGTCAGTTCAGGTTGCCAGTTAAGCTGAACCCCGAGCGCGATAGCCGCGGTGATGGCAGCTAATAGCCCGGCCCAAGCCAATGCGGCCCGACCGTCTGGTACCACACCTTTGGCTTTCCCGGTTAAACGAGGAGCAAAGCCCTGCACCACACCGTAAGCGATGATCCATAACGCAAGAAAACCGCCGACCCACAGATGATCCCAGCCAAATACCTGGCCCAAATACAAAGGCAGTGCCACGACAAACCAGACGTCCCGGGCACCAAATAAGAACATTCGTGCCGCAGAAAGAATATTAATACTGCCACTTTTCGAGAATATCTGACTGAACTTAACCTTATTTTTGGCTTTACCCAGATCCTTTTCCAGCCAGCTCATGCTCATTACAAACACAGCAGCCAGTACCGATGCCATTAATAGCACCGCACCTTGGAAACCCAGAGAGGCCAGCAACAGGCCGCCAATGAAAAAACCTGCACCTTTTAACGCATTTTTCGAACCGGTAAGGATCGCAATCCACTTATACAAAGCACCTTGCTGATCGTTAGGCACCAATGTTTTAATCGCACTCTTGGCGCTCATTTTATTCAAATCTTTCGCAATGCCTGACAAGGCTTGCGCCAGCATTACCCACGCTACAGAGAGGTAGGAAGAAGGCACCGCGAGCATAGATAACGCGATCACCTGCATGGCAAGACCAATATTCATAGTACGGTTTAAGCCGAGTTTCGCACCTAACCAGCCGCCAATCAGGTTAGTGACTACGCCAAAGAATTCATAAAACAAAAACAATGAAGCAATTTCGAGCGGTGAATACCCTAGCTGGTGAAAATGCAACACCACCAGCATACGCAAGGCACCATCCGTGATAGTGAAGTTCCAGTAATTGAACGTCACCAGCATATACTGGCGTATGTCTTTCGACAGAGTTGAAAAAGCGGCAATCATGCAGAGTTCTCTTTCAGTTGACTCCTGCAGAAGTTAATCCCCACAGGAGCTATTCATTTAACCAAGAGCAAAATTATTATGCCAGACCGACTTTACGGATAAGCTCAGACGTACGGGTTGCGTAACCCATTTCGTTATCATACCAAGCGTAAATCTTCACCATGCGGTCGTTGACAACCATCGTAGATAAAGCATCAACAATGGTCGAACGTTGATCACCTTTATAATCAATCGATACCAACGGGCGATCTTCAAAGCCCAATACCCCCGCTAACTCACCTTCTGCCGCTTCTTTCAGCAGTGCATTGACTTCTTCAGCCGTCGTATCACGGCTCACATCAAATATAATGTCGGTCAGTGATGCATTCGCTAGCGGTACACGAACCGCATGACCGTTGATCTTGCCTTTAAGCTCAGGGAAGATTTCAACAATCGCCGTAGCAGAGCCCGTGGTGGTTGGAATTAAGCTCATACCGCAGGCTCGCGCACGACGCAGATCTTGATGCGGGGCATCCAAAATGGTTTGGGTATTGGTTAAATCATGAATGGTAGTAAATGAGGATTGTTCAATGCCCAGCTTTTCATGGATCACTTTGACAATAGGTGCAATGCAATTTGTGGTACACGATGCCGCGGTCACAATGCTGTGTTTTTCTGCATCGAACAAATTATCATTAACACCCACGACAATGTTCAAGACACCTTCTTCTTTAACCGGTGCAGATACCACGACACGCTTCACACCTTGACCCAGGTATTTCTGTAACAGCTCTTTTTTGCGGTGTACACCGGTTGATTCCAGTACCACATCACAGCCAGACCAATCGACAGCGTCAATTTCACGTTCTTGAGAACAGACAATCTTCTTATTACCAACAATGATCTGATCACCGTCAACCTTCACTTCATGGTGCCAACGACCCTGAATAGAGTCAAACTCCAGTAAGTGTGCCAGTGTTTTTGCATCACCAGCCACATCATTAATTTGGACGAACTCTAGCTCTTCCCAATCAAATGCCGCACGAAGAGCCAAACGACCGATCCGACCAAAACCGTTGATGCCTACTTTAATTGCCATGATCTCTATCCTTTTACTAGTCTAATAATTGACGCCACTAATTATATACGAAAAACTATATATATGCCTTTCCGCATATAGTAGACAGAACAATTCAAATTGACCAGATCTTTTTTCAGCAGGCTATGATTGAAATCCAATGACGAACCGCCTATATACCCAAGTAACCTCAAGATGCTCGTTTCAGCGAGAATTTATTGGCTTCTAGGTAAGACGCTGATTTGAAGACATAGTTGTTCTACGTCAATAATCAGCAACGCAGCATAGGAGCCCCTCTTTCTGCAAAAAACAGGAACTCGCCCTTTGGGAGTGAGTCAGCGAACCCACTTCTGCGTCAAATGAGCTTGAAAGGGACAACCATTCCTGTGCTCATTTTCCTTGAATTGAACTCGCTGAGCTCACTCTGAATCCGGCATATTGAGGTCACTTGGGTATAGTGCTTGAAAGGCTGATTATGAAAAACGAACGTAATGCGAAGAAAAAAATTGAGGGGATAGGGCTTCAACAAAGCCCAATCTTAAGTGTAGTAGGCTGCCGATTTAAAAAATCAACAACATGAGGCATGTTGTTGATTTCTATATATGGCTGTTTTTCTGGCTGCTAAGCTTTAATCATACAGGTGGCAAGCTACAAGGTGCTCTGTCCCTTGCTCTCCGGTGTTATGGGCATTTGGTCGCTCTTTCTTGCACCTACTGCTGGCCTGGGGACAGCGAGTTCGAAAAGTACATCCGCTTGGTGGCGACAGAGGAGAAGGGACATCCCCTTGCAGTTTCATCGACTCTTTGCTGGCTTTAGGATCCGGGATCGGGATCGCTGACAACAACGCCTGGGTATACGGATGCTTTGGATTACGATATAGCACTTCCGCAGGCGCTTTTTCTACAATCCGTCCAAGGTACATCACCCCGACTTCATCGCAGATATGCTGAACGACGCCGAGATCGTGAGCAATGAACAAGAAAGAGATACCCTTTTTCTCTTGCAACTCTGCAATCAAGTTGAGCACCTGAGCTTGCACCGACACATCCAGTGCGGATACCGGCTCATCCGCGACGATGAACTTTGGCTCCAACACCAGTGCCCGGGCGATACCGATCCGCTGCCGTTGACCACCAGAAAACTCATGAGGATAACGATTCAATACCTGCGGACGAAGACCAACGATAGCCATCACCTCAGCGATTTTTGCTTCGCGCTCATCTTCAGTACCAATTTTGTGGGTATCCAAAGGCTCGCGAAGGATCTCGTGGATAGTCATTCTCGGATTCAGCGAGGCGTAGGGATCCTGAAAAATGATCTGAATATCACGCCGCATCGCTTTCAGTTGGCGCCCTGTCAACTGGGAAATATCGACTCCCTCCAGCTTCACCTCACCGGAAGTCGGTTCATATAACCGCAATACACAACGACCCAAGGTTGATTTACCGCAACCGGACTCACCCACCAGACCAAGTGTTTTTCCTCGCTCGATGGTAAAGCTGACATCATCTACGGCTTTACAAACCGCCTGCGCACCAAAAAAGCGATTACCAGCCGAAAAGTGCTTCTTTAGACCCTTAACTTCTAACAATACTTCGCTCATTGGGTATCTCCATTCGGACTAAAACAGGCGACCTTGTGCATTTCACATCCGTTCAATTCGGGAATCGCTTTATGGCACCGAGCGTGTGCTTTATCACAACGGTCTGCAAAACGGCAACCATCAGGCAGATGTAGTAAATCCGGTACCACCCCTCTGATGGTTGGTAAACGAGGGATCTTTTTGTCCCGCACTACCGGAATCGACTCCAGCAGCCCTTTGGTATACGGATGTTTCGGATTGGCAAAAATCGCTTCAACCGGGCCTTCTTCAATAATTTGGCCACAGTACATCACCACCACCCGCTGGCAGGACTCGGCCACCACGCCCAAATCATGAGTGACCAAAATCACCGCCATGTTCAGCTCTTTTTGCAACCGAACCATCTCGTCCATCACCTGGGCCTGAATCGTTACATCCAGAGCGGTAGTCGGTTCGTCAGCCAACAGCAGATCTGGTCCACACGACAACGCCATCGCGATCATCACCCGCTGGCGCATACCACCGGACAACTCGTGAGGATATTGATCAATGCGTTTCTCCGGCGAAGGGATCCCAACGGTATCGAGCATCTCGATCGCCTGGCGACGAGCCTGCTTTTTGCTGACATCATTATGAAGCCGGATCACGTCAACCATCTGGGTCGAAATCTTCAGCACCGGATTTAATGCCGTCATCGGCTCCTGGAAGATCATCGATATTTCGTTACCACGAACTTTGCGATACTCTTTCTCGCTCAGCCCTACCAGCTCACGGCCTTTGAAGGTAATGCTGCCATCGACGATTTTTCCCGGAGGGGATGGTACCAGACCCATAATCGACAACGAACTAACGGATTTACCACAGCCGGATTCACCGACGATAGCCACCGTTTCACCCGGCATGACTTCAAAGTTCACTCCGTTAATCGCGCGAACCGTGCCTTTGTCGGTCTTGAATTCAATCGTAAGATTTTTCACTGATAACAGTGGGGTTTGCTCAGACATATTAAATCTTCCTTGGGTCCAACGCATCTTGCAGCGAGTCAGAGAACATATTGAAAGCCAGCACGAGTACAAACATCATGCCTGAAGCGGCAAAGAAGTTGCAGAAATAACCGGCGGTAACCTCACCACTGGCTTCAGCAATCATTAGTCCCCAACTAATACCGTCTTTTACGCCCAACCCTAAGAAGCTTAAGATCACTTCGCTTTTAATGGCGGTGATAAACAGCAACGTCATCTCCACCAGCAAGATATGTGAGGTATTAGGCAACAAGTGTTTCAAGATCACCCGATAAACCGGCACACCCAATGAACGAGCAGCTTCAATGAACTCCATGTTTTTCAACTTGATCACTTCCCCTCGCACCAATCGCGCCGTACCCATCCAGAAACAGCACATCATCGCAATATGCATGGCATAAGGGTTGTCAGCCAAGGCAACAGCGAAAGCTGCAACCATCAGGTAGTAAGGGATACAGTCGAGGCAGTTCATCAGCCATAGGAATATCTCATCGATCACCGTACCTGAAAAATACCCAGTGACCGAACCCACCAATGCACCCATAATCGTTGCCACAACTGCAACGGTCAATCCCACCTCAAAAGCGGTTTTGGTACTGTAAATAGCGCGTTGGAAAATATCCTGACCATTAATATTGGTACCGAACCAATACTCGGCAGTGGGCCCCATTTGCCCGTCAGCAAGCAGTTCATCCCACCCTTGGGCAATCACTCCCAACCACACCAAGATAGCGATGAATAGATACAACCCAACCACAGACAGGCTGATCATACCGACCTTATCGTGAATAAATTTATAAAACGCTTTGGTCCAAAGGGATTCACGTTTTGCCGGCACCACCGCGCTACTCCCCTGTTCCATCATTGTGTCCGACATTACTTATTGTCCTTTATTTTAGAGAGATACGCGGATCGACAATGCGATACAAGATATCCACCAGACTCACGACAAGGATAAACATCAGCGTGGTCAATACGATGATCGCCTTCAATACGGGCAGATCGCCGGTGGTTATCGCGTCGTAGGCTATCAGCCCAACGCCAGGGATACCAAAGTAACTTTCCAGCAACAGCGCACCGCCTACAATCACGAAAGGAATGGAGAAGACAATGCGGGTGACTATCGGAATCAATGCATTTCTCAGAACATGCTTGAACAATATCGTGCTTGCACTGTGGCCAAAAGCCTTGGCTGTGCGAACATGATCTCGGGTTGTCTCTTCCACGATCACGGCGCGATAGAACCGGGTGTTATAGCCCAGAGCCACAAACACCGATGAAATTGTCGGCACTGTAATGTAGTAAAGATAATCCGAAAGAGAATTCACTTCCCAGCCAAAGACTGGGAAGAGGTTTAGGCCATAGCTGGAGCAGAAAATCAGCTGTGTCGCAATGATCACAATAAGATACGAAATACTCATCCCCACCACCGAAGACGACATGATCAGCTTATCCAACCAGGTTGACCGATGCATGGCAGCAAACAGCGCCAGCAAGATCCCCAGCACGTTGCCAATAATGAAACCCGGCAACTGCAAGGCTATCGATACCGGAATGGTCTTCGCCAAAATCGATGTCACCCTCTCGCCGGTTGAATCGGAATAGCCAAAATCAAACAGCAAAACTTCTTTGATGTACTCGAAATAACGTACAAAGAAGGGTTGGTCGTAACCCAGCTGATGCCGGATCTCGTTGATCTCATCAATGGTTGGATTACGGCCCAGCAAGTCATACGTCTTGTCCGGCCCGAAATAAACCATTAATACAAAGCTAATCAGGGTTACCCCGAAAAGCAAAGGGATGCTATACATCAGCTTCCTGAAACAGTGTTTTAAAATCTCCATAATGACCCAGCTTTATTTATGATTTGATATCAACGTATTTCAGGTAATTACCTACAACATCACGCTGAGGCCACATAACGGCATTCTTATGCCACATACGAATACGCGTACGGGAATAGCCGCCAATACCGACACAGTCATCGACTACCATCTGGTTCATCTGCTTGTATATTTCGGTACGTTCCGGACTCGGCTGCATCACCGCAGCTTGCTCATATAACTTGTTAAACTCAGGGTTGTTATAGTTCGAGCTATTGGAACCCGGTGAACGGTTTGGACCATAGAACAACTGCAGGGTGTTTTCCGCATCCGGATAGTCTAACCCCCAGCCCATTGGTACAAGCTGTGTCTTGCTCATCTTCACGTCTTTGTTGAAGTCACCGAAGGTAGCAAAAGATTTAAGCTTTACCTTGTTCTTCGGATAGCCAATTTTGGTCAAATTACCGCGGAACTGTTCGAAAAATTGTTTGTTTCGCGTACTTGAAACACCTGGGTAATACAATACTGGCAAGCTTTGCTTGTTCCAGCCATGTTCCTTGAGCAGTTTTTTCGCTCCGGCAATGTCTTGCTGAATTGAAGACTTGTCCATATTAGGATCGAAACCATCAGTACCCGGAACGATAAAACCAGGGTAGGCGTCGCCAATACCTAGATAAAAACGAGAAACCCGCTGTGGCCAGTTGAACGACTTGACGATCGAACAACGCAGCGCTTTGTTGGCCGCATTTACTTTAGGATCTTCAGAGTAGCCAAAGTATTCATCATCAAAGTTAAAGAAGTTATAGACAAGGCCAGCTTCAGGGTTCACCCGGAAGTTAAACCTCTCGGCATATTCCGGTTTTAGTTTCACCGGATTCTTACTGGCCAACACTTCATTCATCTGCTCATTTTGCAGTGTCGTGTTAACAATTTCAGTGCCTTTGCTGAAGGAGTTCCAACGCGCTGAGGCTTGTTTTACCCAGTTCAGTTCGACACGGTCGACAATCGGAAGCGTCTTACCATCCAAGGCACTGATACCGGTAAACCCATGTACTTTTTCATCATAACCAGCACCGGACAGGTCAAAAATTTCCTGGCGGTAATTGGTGTTTTTTTCCAATACGGTTTTCGTATTGTTATGGGAGACTAGCTTGAACGGCCCGGAACCGACTGGGTGTATAGACAACTCGCGCCCATACTTTTCAACCGCTTCCACTGGCACGACGCCAGAGTAGCCCATCGCCAAGGTATAAGTCAGCTGGGGAAATGGTTTGGTCAGTTTGATCTGTACGGTATGGGAATCCAAGGCTTTCAGGCCTTCAATCTTTTTCGCATAGTCAGAGCCGCTGGCTTTCCAATCATCCAAACCGATAATCTTTCCCGCCCACAACCAGGCACCCTGGGAGCGGTTTTTCGGATCAAAATGGCGTTTAATCGAATACACAAAATCGTCTGCTGTCAGCTCGCGACCTTTACCGTTAGCAAACGCAGGATCATCAATAAACTTAACGCCTTGCTTGAGCTTAATGGTATAGGTCAAGCCGTCATCAGAGACTTGAGGCATCCCCACTGCCAGGCTAGGTTTTAGTTCATAGGGAGACTTCAAGTATTTGTATTCATACAACGTGTCATAGACTGCGGTGGTGACGGTATTGGAGTAAGCCGTCGCCGATTGAACTGGATCAAAGGTGGTCGGCGTGCCGTCTTCGGAGAATTTGAAGACTTTAATATCTTCCGCCATCGCCAGGCTGGAGGCCACAAGCGCCGCCAAGGGTAATATCGCAAACTTTTTCATATAACTTCCTGTTAATTAATCACATGCTTTTTGCTACTTCCATGTGTGAAACTTATCTGGGTACGGTTAGGGCCTGAGAGTCAACGTCTCATTTATCAAGCAAACGAATATTATGCTATCAGTGGCAATGACTACAGTGGCTTACAACGCAATTGGGAAGCAAGACAAATAATTCCAATTAATCTATTGACTTACGGAAGTATTTTATACCAAGCCGATCAACTCACCGCTTACCATTTGCACTGAGTGGTCACTTAATAAACACATCACGAATACAAGGACGCCAAACGCCATCATTTTATGAAGCATTCCTACGCGTGAAATAACTATAGGGAGTAGAATCGGGATAATACGGGCGGTTCGACATTTGGATATCTTAAGTTCTGATCACAAAAGATGAATTCCGCTTAAAAAAAACTCCGCATGAAAGCGGAGGATTTGTGAAAAATGGCAGTACTTGCGCGAGGTTTCATACCGTTACTTTGATTCAAAAGCTTGAATATAGTCAATATGGGCTTGTCGAGTAAAAGCACCTGGGCGTAGCGCCTGAATTTGACTGATGGTTGCTTTCAGATCTATCCCCCGCTCCAGCATCAGGTGAGCTGCGATCAAGCCAGTTCTGCCAGAACCACCCATACAATGAATGACCAATGAATCACCATTATCAAGCATGTTCTGGGCTGCCTCACTGACTTCCGGCCAGTTTGCGTTAAACTCTTCACCCGGCGCACAATCATCTTCAATTGGCAGGTGGTACCATTTAAGCCCCAGCGCCTCACACTCTTGGGTGAGTTTTTGTAAACCATCACCCGGCAGGTCGCTTGATTGCAGCGCCGTCAATACAGCTGTTGCACCTGCGGCTTGTAATTGCACTAAGGAATCGTGCAGATTAGCTTCTTTGGTACCCGGACAAGGCGTCAGCAGCAACTGTGCATTATTGTTTAGCGGCAGCACCCAGAATGGATGTGTATTTGACATGTTTTTTTCCCGTTGATATAAATTCTTTGTTGTCGCTCAGACCGCTGAGGCCGTTTGCTTTTTGTTGATATTTGACTTATTGCTGATAGTTGGCTTATTGCTGAAACCCGGCTTCTTACGATCTGCAATCTGACTGAGTTTAAGCTTTTCCTGATTGATTAAGCCGGGATTACCGTTTCTCACAGTGGCCAGGGTATGACGCACCCAAGCAGGCAGGTGTTCTGGGAAGTGATAAAAAATCCACAGCCCTTCTCGCTGATCTTGTAAAATCCCGGCATCACGCAATAAAGCCAGGTGTCGTGAAACCTTCGGCTGGCTCACTTCCAGTGCTTTGGTTAAATCGCCAACAGTTAATGCCAGTTCATCTTCGATCAGCATTAAAATCCGTAACCTTAATGGATCACTCATGATCTTAAACAGCTCAACAGGACCAATCGTATCGTTTTGCTGTTCACCATTTAACATCAAGAAAAGAGCAATTCTTGCTTTAAGACCCTCAACGGTTTCATAAAATGCCTGTATCCCTTCTGTCGGCTTAGGATCTTTAAAATCCCAATGGATCAGGGCATCTGAATCCGGAAAAAGCGCGCACTCATTACTGGCCTTGTCACATAATGTAATGACGACATCAAAATGCTGATCATTCAACGTTGTTACAGAAACACTCTGAAGATTATCGGTATTGACGTTTTGATCCGCTAGCACCAGGTAAACCCGATCATCAACCGTTTCAGGACTCATGCCTGCACTCATTATCTCGTAATTATCTCCAGCCATGTGGCGCATTAACGCTTCAGCCAGTTGGGAGCGTGCGGAGTTTCCGGTACAGAGAAAGAGTATTCGCTTCATATGAGTCTCGATTTACGGCATTTTCACGAGTATATATGATATTCCACATATAAAGCCAATCAAAAAAATAGCTGAAACACAAGGGAAAGACCAGTCGGAATAAATAGGGCCTGCTTATCTTTCAACATTACATCTATTACAAGATAAACAGGCCTTTGCAAAAATCACGACTCAAGCGCATCAAAGGACTGCACGGTATTACTTAACACCCACTCTTTTAACTTCGACGCCACCAAAGGGTGATTCAACAAATCTAAGTGGTTAATACCGCAACCTATCCATTGATGTTCTGCGGAATACAGTAAGTTCGTATACCCGGCTTCGCTTTCTCCCAGAGCACTGGATACAGGAACTAAACCATCCCCGAGAGCTCGATTCGACTCGTCATTAAGATTCCGCCCCAAACAGGTGGCAATCGCATAACATGCCACTTCCTCTGGCAATGCCGGGCGTACTCTATTAAGCCGCTTCTCATTGTCTTCTTCCTGCCAGTCAGCATGACAAATGTAGCCTTGACTGAGATCGCGGCTACCGTTGCTGCGAACATCAGATATCTTTGACAACGCTGACAAATACGGGGCTTCAGCGACTCTTTCATCAACCCAACAGGCCAGTTGGGCCAATGGAGCGCCGTTATGAGGAGTACCAAGGCTAATGAAGGTGCGAAGCATAGCTAACCAATTCAGCTGATGATGTTCAGCATAGTAACAGGCACTTCTCGTTACCAGCCCCCCCATACTGTGGCCAACAATTACGACTTCTTTAACTTCACGAGGCCAGGCTGCAATGAGCTTTTCGAGTTTGAATGCGAACTCTTCACCGTTGAAAGAGATATGCTGCCCTGTGTTATAGCGCAGATATACAGGTGTATAACCAAATTTAGCTAAGAAGCGGCCATGATCATGATCTTTACGCTGCCATTGAACGTCATTCATGCACCAGCCATGCACGCATAATACAATCCTGTCACTGGCTTCGGGCAACTGCTGGCTAAGCAGTTCGGGCTCTAAACTTAAAGTTTGTTGCTGATCTCTAAAGATCATCTCCTGCATTAACCGGCTATTACGCTGTACGAGGTAATCACCAACCATGCCATTCAGTATCGAGAGCATCGCGTCACTATGATTATAAGGTAAGCTGTTTTCGATAAATTCACTGACTTTACCTTTCGCTGTTACCCTGTTTTCAGCCATCTTCGAGGAAACTTCATCCATTAAAGTCTGAAATTTCCGACTTAGATTATTCCTAGAAATCATACTTCACCTCAGTATTGCCGTGATCACCTGCTTCAGGTTAATCACATTATATACCCAAGTAACTTCAAGTTGCAGGATTCAGAGTGAGCTCAGCGTGTTCAATTCAAGGAAAATGAGTGTAGGAATGGTATTCCCTTTTAAGCTCATTTGACGTAGAAATGGGCTCGCTGACTCACTCCCGAAGGGCGAGTTTTATAGTCTTCTATACTGCGTTACTGATTATTAACGTAGAGCCACTATGTCTTCAAATCAGCGCCTTGTCTAGAAGACTATAAATTCTCGCTGAACAAGCACCTTGAAGTCACTTGGGTATATATCTGTCCATTCAGGCTGTCTCAAATTTTCAACTCAAGGTGTATTAATGCAAGAACAGATGCATCATTTTTCAAGTGATTAATATCCACACTGCTGTAGAACTGTGTTTTCTATTAGAACATCGAAGACGCGTTAAATAATGCCAGTCACATCACAATGATTATTAAATAGCTGACATTTAGAATAAGGAAGAGAATAAAAAATAAATTAACTGACAATTATAGATAATAAAATTAGAATATGCACTCTAATTTATATGATTATTGTAAATAATTTCAGATCAGGGAAATCTGATCTGAAATTAGGAGYTTATAAAGTATTATGCGTAATCTGTTTCTAGCGTATTGGAATGTGTCAGTTGCGAAGCTAAATCAGTCAGAATCATATCAGCCGCTTTTTCAGCAATCATAATGGTGGGCGCATTCGTATTTCCACCAATGAGTGTCGGCATAATAGACGCATCAACAACACGAAGCCCTGCAACACCAATAACGTTCAACCGCGAGTTAACCACTGCCATCTCATCGTTGCCCATCTTGCATGTACCAACAGGATGATAAATCGATTCTGCTTTTCGACGTATGAACGCTTCTAACTGCTCGTCCGTCTGCACCTCTTTACCCGGAAAAACTTCTTTGCCCCGATAATGGTCAAAAGCCGGTTGTTTTAAAATTTCACGAGACATTTTTACCGCCTTCACCAATGCTTTTACATCATCAGCATTCTCAAGATAATTGGCCTCAATCACGGGTGGCACCGTTGGATCTGAGTTACGTAGCTTTAATGCTCCTCGACTTTTTGGCCTTAAATTACAAGCATGTAGCGAGTAACCATGCCTGATGGTTGTCCACAGATCCAAACCGTGATTATCCAAAAAACAAGGTGAAAAATGGAACTGAACATCCGGTGCCGTCAGCTCTGGAGAACTTTTGGCGAATCCCCCGGCCTCAGCAATATTGGAGGTGAAATTGCCTTTTCTAAACAGGACGTAATCAAAAAATCCTTTTACAGATCGCAGTAAAGCAACCGGAGAAAACCCCACCGAATGAAAGGTGCGTTCTCGGGTCACAGCAAGCACATCAAGGTGGTCCTGCATGTTTTTCCCGACCCCGGGAAGATGATGAACCACATTGATTTTATGTTGATTTAATTCAGTTTCATCACCAATACCTGACAACATCAGTAACTGCGGACTGTTAATAGCCCCCCCACTTAAAATAACCTCCCGGGCAGCACGAACAGTCTGCTTTTCACCGTCTTTCAGGTACTCAATACCCATCGCCTTCTGTCCGTCAAACACCACCTTGGTGGTAAGGGCATCAGTAATAATAGTAAGATTCTTTCGTTGCTCAGCCGGGCGTAAGTAGCCCACCGCAGCACTGCAACGCTGGCCATTAATTTGTGTCACCTGATAGTAGCCGACACCATTCTGCTCTTTGCCGTTAAAGTCTTGATTTATAGCATGTCCGGCTTGATTAGCCGCTTCGATGAAAGCCTCTGATAACGGGTTTGTATTCCGTAAATCAGCAACATTTAAAGGCCCGCCGGCACCATGGCAAGCATCCGCTCCACGTTCCTGGTGCTGGGATTTTTTAAAATATGGCAACACGTCATCATAACTCCAACCATGGTTTCCCAACGCATCCCACTCATTGTAATCCTGTGCATGCCCCCGGATATAACACATGGCATTGGAAGCACTACTGCCTCCCAATGTTTTGCCCCGTGGCCAAAACAGTTTTCGCCCCTGTAAGTTAGGTTCCTGCTCTGTGTAATAACGCCAATTCATCTTCTTTGAATGCATCATTCCAATTAACCCTAATGGTACATGCACCATAAAGCTGGAATCTTTTGGCCCGGCTTCAACCAAACATACTTTGATTTTTGGATCGGCTGACAATCTATTGGCAAGCACACATCCTGCTGAACCTGCTCCTACAATTACGAAATCATACATAACATCCTCTCAATTTTCTCGTAATAATTTTGCCAGCCATTTTAGAAGTCCATTGGTTTACAAATGCACTAGTTTACAAATGCAGTAGTTTACGAATGCAGTAACCTTGTACTTTATTATTTTCTCTCCTAATTAATCATAGATTAAACCATGGAAAAACTAATTCATTTCTAAAAAAGATGTAAATCACTCAGTAATAACAAATAAAAAGGTGATCTATTTAATAATTTTAAATATTGTCTGCAGACAAGAGCTCAGACCAGTGTAACGTATATTTCGAAAAGGAATATTTTTTTGCCTCAGTTGGCACATTTAAGGAGAACCCATGGCATATTTTCTGACTGGTGGTACGGGCTTTTTAGGCCGTAACCTTATCACCCGATTATTAAAACGCGAGGGTGATATTTATGTACTTTGTCACGATCAGCTGGCGCGAGATCTTTTGGCATCCAGTCTGCAAGAGTGGAATATACCCGCTGGTCGTGTAATGTCGGTTCAGGGAGACCTGACTCAGGAAGGTTTAGGTTTATCAGAAGCCGATATCGCCGCACTCAAGGGCAATATTTCTCACTTCTTCCACCTTGCTGCGATCTACGATCTTAAGGCGACAGCTGAAATTCAGGAAGCGGTCAATATTGCAGGTACTCAAAATGCGGTTGATGCAGCCATAGCACTGAATGCGGGCTGTTTTCACCATATCAGCTCTATCGCTGCTGCTGGTTTGTATGAAGGCCACTTCCGCGAAGACATGTTTGATGAAGCAGAGAACCTCGATCACCCTTACTTCTCAACCAAGCATTTATCAGAAAAGGTAGTGCGGGATAAGTGCTCAATTCCATTTCGCGTCTATCGTCCCGGAATGGTTGTGGGTGATTCAAAAACTGGTGTTGCGGAGCGTGCAGACGGTCCCTATTACTTCTTCAAGATGCTACAGCGCATTCGTAATGTGCTGCCAGCCTGGGTGCCTACCATTGGCCTTGAAGGCGGACGCCTGAATATCGTCCCTGTCGATTATGTTATTGATGCTTTAGATCATATTGCTCATAAAGAAGATCTTGATGGACGCTGCTTCCACCTGACGGATCCAAAACCCTATCGTTCTGGCGAAGTACTCAACATTTTTGCTGAAGCCGGTCATGCCCCTCGCATGGCACTACGTTTTGATGCAAGACTGTTTGGTTTTATCCCGAACCAGGTTAAGAGCGCCATTCTTTCATTGCCGACGATCAAGCAAATTGCTGAAGTCACCATGAAAGACTTAGGTATTCCAGCTTCTGCTCTGCAGTTTTTCACATACCCGACAGATTTTGATTGCCGTGAAACCCAAATGGCATTGAAAGGTTCAGGCATCGAGTGTCCTCGTCTGCCCACTTATGCGCCTGTAATTTGGGACTACTGGGAGCGTCACCTGGATCCAGAAATCTCGGGTGATCGCAGCTTGAAAGGCCGCGTTGCAAACAAGATCATTCTGATCACTGGCGCAAGCTCCGGTATTGGTCAGGCAACAGCCTACAAACTGGCTGAAAATGGCGCAGAAATGGTGTTAGTGGCTCGTGATGAAGAGAAACTTGCTCTCACCAGAGAAGAAGTTGAAAAACGTGGCGGCATCGCTCACACCTATCAGTGTGATTTATCAAATATCGAACAAGTCGATACTCTGGTTGCCGATGTGCTGGCCGAACATGGCCGCGTCGATATTCTCGTTAACAATGCTGGCCGATCAATTCGCCGCTCCGTTTCCGACTCCGTCGACCGTTTCCACGACTTTGAACGCACCATGCAGCTGAACTACTTTGGTGCATTGAAGCTGACACTCGGTTTACTGCCAAGCATGGAAGCGCAAGGAGGTGGTCACATTATCAACGTCTCTTCGATTGGCGTGCTGACTAATGCGCCGCGATTCTCTGCGTACGTTTCATCAAAAGCCGCAATGGATGCTTTCACTCGCTGTGCCGCATCAGAGTACTCTGATGTAAATGTTAATTTCACCACCATTAACATGCCATTGGTGGCAACACCGATGATTGCACCAACCAAAATCTACGATTCTGTACCAACGTTATCACCAGAAGAGGCTGCCGATCTATTAGCAAACGCAATCATTGATAAACCCAAGCGCATTGCGACTAAGCTCGGTATTTTTGGCGCTATCATACATGCACTATTCCCGAAACTCGCCGAAATAATCATGAACAGCAGCTTCCGCATGTTCCCTGATTCCAAAAAGAGCGAGCAACAGGATGAAGAGCAGAAAACAGAAAAAGCCTCTTCGGCAGAGCTTATTGCCTTCTCGGCATTGCTCCGTGGCATCCATTTATAGCCGATTCTAGTTGCCAATCTTTTAGATGGCTAGGGCCTGTTTATCTTTCAACATTGCAACAATTATGTTGAAGGATAAACAGGTCCTAAATAGTGAATATTTAATTAAAGGAATAAAATCATGGCAGATTTACAAGCAACTTTTGAACAAGCTCAGCTAGATGTGAAGAAACTCACTCAACGCCCATCCAACGATGAGCTACTGGCTTTGTATTCATTTTTCAAGCAAGCAACTGACGGCGATGTACACGGTAAGCGCCCAGGTATGTTTGATTTCAAAGGCGCCGCAAAATATGAAGCGTGGGAAAAGCGCAAAGGCTTGGATGCAGATACTGCAATGCAGAAGTACATTGATAAAGTATCGAGAATAATTGCGGCTTACGCATAAGCGCTGATCTACGAAGACAATGACATATAAACAAAGGCCGCATTTGCGTAATGCCGATCAGTTAAGGATCAGTTGAACGATCCTATGAGGCTGACATAATCCGGAATCAGTTAATGATTCCGGATTTTTTTATGCAACTTTCAGATGCTCTTGCCTCCGTTTCCCTTAACAGCCGTACTGACTTTCAAAGTCTTGCTGATGTTCTCGATCCTGCTCTTATCGAACAAGGCTTGAATCAAGCTGGAGTTGCGACTATTCGTAGACGAAAACTACCGATGGAGTCCATGGT
>NZ_JAKJSP010000066.1:0-38674 GCF_050337085.1 Photobacterium sagamiensis
ATATACCACTCTAGGAGTGACACAAAGTTCAGCGCCGATCTCTTTAGGCGTAAGCATACGAGCTAATAATAATATTCCTGCGGCTCGAGTGCGGATATCTCGGTGTATATGGTTCAACGACAGTTGCTGTAGGGTATGACGTTCAAACTCAGTTAGCTGTACAGTACATTGCATCGTGCGGTTCAATCGGCGTGTGTCAGGTGATAATAAAAGTGTAGCTTAATGAATTTGGTTTTCCTTAGGCACTTATTGAGGCCGCCGCAAAACACATGACTCCGATCATTTCTCCGGTTCACAGTATCCACACTGTTATGATTAATTCTGGTAACAAAAAATATTTTGAAACTCTCGCTGAGCAACTGACTGCGGCGATATTATTGATTAAAACAAAAATGATAAAAGAGGATTGCCCTGTTGAGCATCTATCCATGTTACGCGAGATTTATCATCATATTGCCGATCTGGACTATTGCAATCACGTGCTAAAGTATCTCGCGCAGAACGCCAACCAAAAAGCAGCTTAAAAGGGAAAAATGAGAGTGATAATCATAATTTAACTAAATTAATCATTTTTTAGCATAAGATCGAGGAGGGTATCTATCCTAATTTAACAGAGATACGCTACACAATTTTTCTTAAAAATGTAGTTGATTACCACCGAACCTCAGCCAGCTTAAGAAGGCACTGAGGCATTGGTGCTGTTTGAACACTTGAATATATTAGCTGTTCAAGCATATTCTCTAAATTAAACCGTGGATTAAACTTAAAACAGAACTCAGCAAGATAACGCGGCAAGTGCTTTTTGTTGATTGAATGATAAGTTCCGTGCATTGTGTTTTTTACATTACCAATCATTGTGTTAATCCATTTGAAATAAGGTAATTCTACACAATCCGCTCCGCCGCCAGTCACAATTGCATGGTGAAAGCTTTTTGCATCTTCGATACCACGGAAACAGGCTAGCCCATCAGAAATAACTAGCGATTTAGGGCGTAAATGAGCTTTAGCCCAACGAGTAAGTTCTGCTTCCTTAAATCCATCAACAGCGGTAAAACGCATTCTGATCTGCCCCGATAAGATTAGACACCAAATATCATTTTCTTCAATGGATAATATATCGGTTAAAAGACAACTTGAATGAGGAATAGCCCTAACTCTGATTAGGGCCTTAGCAGCACATGAAAGAGACTTCAGACTGAATGGTTATGTGGCTTCGCTATCTATTTTTTGAAGCGCGGTTATATTGGGAGAATGAGCGTTAATAGCATCTGATTTGGCATAAGTTCAGGTATCGAAAACCAGCATAAACAGACTTTGAATGAGTTTTAGCTCTAACGCGTTTTGTGCTCCATTCATACGCTATGCTTGGGTACGCATAGCGTGTGAAATAATGGCTCTGATACCCGAACATTTACTTCGAGACATTGATTTGTGTGCGGCTTTTATTGTTCTTACACACCTGTTTGATGGGGAGGCGGGGATTAAATCAGTAGTTTTCGGATATCTTCTGGCTGGGCGGTAAACGTTGGATCATGTACCACATTCGCCAACATAAAGTCGATAAAGGTACGGGTTGTCAGTGACAGGTGAGTGCGGGAAGGATACACCAGCCATCCGAAGTTGATTGATGGTTCAATGTCGTCGAATAACCTCACCAGTTATCCCTTTTCTACATAATGGTTAGCGGTATCTTCTGGTATAAACACAATGCCTCTGCCCTGTAACCCGGTTTCAACGATCTGATGGAACAGTTTGATATCTTCGGTTTTAATTACGCAAGTAGTGCAGGCAAGACCGTATCGGATAACTATTTTTAAAAGGCGTAAAGGGATTTGTCTTCAGTTTTTTGCTACGGTATACCACTTTTTATTTGAAGAGGGTATTTGATATCCCTTTATGTCAACTTTTTACGGAAACCCTATAAAACTATGATTAACCTCTCAGTTGACGATCTCAAGCTCATCAACCTTATTGCCAGCCAGGGCAGTTTTTCAAAAGCTGCAGATATACTGAACCTGACTCGGCCAGGCGTGAGCCGACGGATAAAGACTATCGAAAACAGTTTGCAAATTTCGCTCTTTAAACGCTCGACCCGAAAAATCGAATTAACCTATGAGGGCCAGAGCTTTATCGAGCATACCATGGCAATGGAGCAGCAATGGATCCAGGCAATGGGAAAAATTCAGACCCAGAAAGCCGAGCCAACCGGTAAGCTGACCGTGTACAGTCTGGATCTGCTTAACCGGCGCTTGGCAAAAAACTGCTTAACGGATTTTCTGACCCAATATCCCAAGGTTGAACTCACACTACTAACCACCCACGGGCAGCCGGAAAGCAATAAGTTCAATGCCGATCTCATGCTGCATATCACGCCGTTAGATGAACAGGCATTTATCAATGAGCCCCTGATTCTTTGTCACCGGAGGTTCTATGCCAGCCCTGCCTTCCTGGCAAAACACGGCATGCCTCAGCATCCTAGAGAGCTGGGAGCTTATCATACAATTGAATGTCTTAAATCGGTGCGTGAATGTGAACCCAATCATTGGTTATGGTTTGAAGATGAGATCCCCCATCAGGTAAAAATCAACAGCCGCATGCAGTGCGACGAGATGGAAGTGGCCATGGATATGGCGCTGAACGATTACGGCATTGCCTGGTTGCCCGACTTTCTGTGCCGACAATATGTCGCACAAGGGCGTTTGGTTACCCTGTTTGACGGCAAGTTTGCACATGCGGTTCCGACTTACGCCATCTACCCGAGAAGCCAGTACTGCCCGTCTACAACCCGGGCCTTTATTCACTTTATGCGTTACAACAAGCTGCTTGGCGTGCCGCTGCTTCCTCAAAGTGATGGCATTAATACACCACACTAACAAGATCTCGAGCACACTTTTGTTCGAAAATCTAAGGTTATGCCTTTCGGCGGTCATCGGTTAAATTTTGGGCGAATATGGCCGCTATCCCCACTCTTTGTAACTATTTATTATGATCTGGGTCATTTTTCCGCGGCATCCTAAACGTCCCGGTGGCTACTCATTTAGTCTTATTCTCCTTATTGGTAATAGTCTTTGATCAATGGCTTCATTTTTCCGGTTGGTTTCCATCTATATCATATCCTTACTCGTTATGTGGCTTTGCCCTGTGGATAAGGAATTAAGTAATGACCTCGAAAAAAACGCCCCATCCGGATGATCATCAAGAGATTGAAATTAAAGATATAACTGATGGAGAAGATGTAAATAAATCCCGTCGCAACCTGTTTAAAATCGGTGCCGGTATCGCGGCAACGGCAGCCACCGGCGCATCGGGTGCCTTTATCGCCGATCGTATAGACGGCGTGGAACATGACAGCTTTCCGGTTCCTTTGGATCCTGCAGTACTTAAACCCTTCCCTCAGCGCGACTCCATCGGAACCTTTTGCTTCAGCCCGCAACTCGCCCAACAGTTCCCGGCCAGAAACCAGAATTTTGAGAACGGCTGGAACTTTCAGCACGGCGCCATGGAAATGGCTCGCAGCTTAGTGGATATCCGCCATGCCACCGAATTAGCTGAAAAACGGGGGCAGAAACTGGGAATGTCGCAATTGGACAATGCCCTGTCCTGGGGAGGATGGGCCCCGGTCAATGCGATGGCACCGATGGCACCTAACATGTTGCCGGATCACGGCGTCAACAGCTGGCACCAGGGCCCGGTTGATACGCCGATCGGTCGTGTTGATCAGGTTGCCCCGGAGCGCTGGGAGTTTGCTTCCGGAGAAGAAGCCGCCATGGCCATTAAATCTGCCGCACGGCTCTACGGCGCGGTACGTTGCGGTATCACCCCCAACGATCCGCACTGGAACTTCGACCCCCTCTACGATGTACAAAAAGGAAAAGAAATATCCTGGGACGAGTTTCCGTTTAAACCCAAATCGGTGATCGTATTCCTGGTCGATATGGATTATGCGGCAATGGCTACTGCACCTTCCAAAGTCTCATCTGCCACGGTAGGCAACGGTTACTCCAAGATGTCATTTGTCGGCCACAGTATAAAAAACTTCCTTCATGCCCTGGGCTACAAGGCAGTCTCGGCCAGCAATGACTTAGGCAACAGCGTGGCTTATGCCATTTCTGCCGGACTGGGCGAAGGTGCGCGAAATGGCACGCTGGTTGCCCCACGTCTCGGCCCTCGAGTCAGGATTGCCAAGGTTTATACCGATCTGGAATTACCGGCAGAGGCTTACGACAAACCACGCAGCTTCGGCATCATGGATTTCTGCACCAAGTGCAAACTGTGTGCCGATGCCTGCCCGTCCAAAGCCATTTGCAGCGATGACGAACCGACTTGGGGACCGACCTATGAAAATGGTGACAACCCGGACTATGCCTGGCACCACCAGAGAGGGGTTAAGAAGTTCTATAGCGATGCGAAGAAGTGTTTTAAGTACTGGATAGACAGCGACACAGACTGCGGCGCCTGTATTACCGCCTGCCCGTGGAATAAACCCGATTTCTGGCATCACCGGATGATCGATGCTTCCAATGCCTTCACCGGCGGTCCTATTCACACCTTTATGAAAGTGATGGATGAGGTCTATGGCTACGGCAACACCTTTGATGAAAAAGCAGTTGTGAACTTCTGGAAAACTGGTAAAGACATCGAAATTTAACTTTGACAACGAGGAGCAAGATTATGATTGGGTTAATGTGGTATCTGCTGGGTATGTTAACAACGGCAGGGATTTGGGGTTACGTCAAGCTTAAAGAGCACTACCGGATAGACTGGCGTGCGAATCTGGGGCTGATGGCCTCGGCGGGCAGTGTTTGGTTTTGTATCGCCTGGTCCTGGGCATCTTTTGCTGAGCGTGAGCCGCAGTCCGGAGCAATGGGATTGATCATGTTTGGCCTGATGGGGCTGATGATTTTTGCCGGTACGTGGCGCCTGTTTATCGCTCCGGCCAATAAATAAACCCGTTAAACAGGGGCAATGACTGCTGAAGTTTGTCGATGTGTTGTCACAGCTCACAGGTGGCAGCACGTTGGCCACCTGCAGGTATGGCTACCGCCCCTGGTTTTGCTATTCGCACGTTATGGCCCTATGTAGTAAAGGCATCCTATGTCAAATTCTCATTCCTCCCGGAAAAAATACCAAAAGAGAGCCAAGCGACCAGCCTGGCTGGCTTACTTTGGCTATATTTCCCTGCTGATTGCCGCCATTGCCGGCAATTACTTCCAACATATTGATGAGAGCCGAGGACTCTTCGAGTACTTCGGTTCAAACGTACAACGAACAACCAGTGACAGCCCGTGGTCATATGTGATGCAACAGGGCAATAAGCTGATTCCTATAGTCACCGCAAAAGGTAACGGCTATGGTGGCCCGCTTGGTATCAGCGTAAAGATTAACGAAAAGACCCGGAGCATTGCGGATGTCGACTTGCTTCAGCACAAAGATACGCCGGCCTATATTGGCCGGCTGGAGCGCAAGCACTTCTTAAGACAGTTTAAGGGCAAGATCTTAAACAGTGATTTTCTGGTTGACGGCGATATTGACGGGATAAGCGGCGCAACCTACTCCACCAAGGGGATCACCCTGGCCGTACGCCAGGCTGCCCACCAAGCGGCAATGACACTGAATATGCCACAAACCTGGCAACCGCGTCCGTATAATTTTTCGGTCAAAGAAATCGTTCTCACCCTTGTTATCATCGCAACACTTGCAAGTAAAAAAATCCCGCCACGGTATCGCAAAGGCTTTGGCCGGGTAATGCCTGTGATCGTTGTGGCCACCATGGGTTTCTGGCTCAACAGTTCCTTGTCACTCAACGCCTTTGGCAGCCTGTTTCTGGGTTACTTTCCGGACTGGCACAGCCATCCTGGCTGGTACATATTGATGAGTAGCGTAATCGCCTCTTTGCTTTTTATGGGGCGTAACGTCTACTGCAGCCAGCTCTGTCCTTTTCATGTCATCCAGCACTGGCTCAATAAGCTGAGCGGACTCAACTTTTCACCGTCTAAACTACTACTGAATAATGCAAAATTCGGCGTTAACTTGCTGTTATGGTCATCTTTGATGTTAATTCTTTTATCACGAACACCGGCCATAACCTCTTACGAGCCCTTTGCCATGATGTTCTCGTTAGAAGGTGTTGGTATCCAGTGGTATATATTGCCACTGGCGCTCATAGGCTCAGCGGTTATGAATAATTTCTGGTGTCGGCTGTTTTGTCCGGTAGGGCGATTACTTAATCATTCATTGGAAATGCGTACCAAAGCGAAGAATAAGCTTTTGCGGGCAAAACATATCCGCGTTAAGGAGGTTTAATGAATACAGCGACTTCAACACCGACACGGCGCACGTTAAAGGAGAGCTATACAACCAGGCGTGCTAAACCAAAGTGGCAGGTGTATATCAGCAATACGCTGTTTTGCATCACCCTTTTATTGGTATTTGGCTTTATTGTGCAAGAAGGCCTGCGTTGGTGCACTTAACATAAAATATATTAGGCCGTTGGTATCGGCGGCTTATTATGTTAAGGCAAGAGCATGAGTTACCAGCTGGTTAATTTAACCTTTGATGGGAAATATTTATTCACGCCCAGACTACTTGATAATGTAGTCAAGCAAATAAGTTAACGAAGAAACCAGGAGGGGGGGTACCTTTTAGCTCTGAAACAATTTTGATAAAAATTAAATGGAATTAAATAATCTGGCAATGCACATTTAAGCAGCTAAACAAATAAATGAAATGAGGGTTCTTGAGGGGCTTCATTTATTTTCGCTGTTAGCATAGAAACAAAATTAACAAAAAGAAAAATGGAGGGGTATCCTTATTTGCCCTGTTAGCACCAAAACAACATTAATAAAAAGAAAGATGGAATTAAATAATCTAGCAATATAAATTTTAATAGTCATAAGGTGTCATTTAATGAGTCGTCATAGCTTATCTTGTTACTTGGGGGGAGGGGCGTTATTGCTGACTCCTTTATTTGCAGGGGCCAGTGGTATCCATGCCTTGGATGCGGTTACACCATTCGCGGCAACCGCCAGCGCGGGTCATGCCACTGACACGGGGGTCACCGCTTCCTATAATAATCCCGCTGGCCTGGGATGGTTTCAAGGTCAGGAATTATATATAGGGGCCACTGTGACCGATGACTCGCTGACTTTCTACGATGAAGGGTCCACCACAGGCCCCGACGCCGACGCCGACGAACGACGTAAGGATAGTATTGACTACTCTCTGGGGGTGTCGTTTGCCCCGACGTTTTTTTACGCCTCGTCTATTGACGACAATCTTGCTTACGGCATTTCCCTGGCACCCATGGTTGGAGGTGGCGTAGACTTTGGTTCCAACTGGGTCGGATCCGGCTTTGTCAACAATAGTGTAGTCATGGTTGCGGGTTTATCCTTAGCATTGGGGCACCGCATCAATGATGCTTGGTCGCTGGGGGCGTCTCTGGGGGCGGCTTATCTTTCCTGGGAGCTTGACATGGAGCCGATGCCCAACGCCACAGGTGCGATCGAACTCGAAGATGTCCAACCGTATTGGCAACTGGGGCTGATGTATCAGCCGACAGATACCACTCGTATGGGGCTGCGTTATTTGTCCGAGGTGGATTTTGAGCCAAGCGGTGATGCCGATTTGGATCTGAACGGCCACAAGGTACGAACCGATGCCGAGATGGCGCATTTTAATTTGCCAAACATGGTGTCGTTCAGCATCAACCACCAGCTGACTGAGCGCCTGGCAGTGCTGGCGGATGTAAAGTGGAGTGAGTGGTCGTCGATGGAGGAAAACAAGTTGACACTAACTGGCGGCGGAATCCCTGATATGGAGATGTTAGTCGATAGAAACTGGCGCGATACCTGGGGAGGTGCCGTTGGCGTCATCTATCAGCAGAGCGAAGCGCTTAGCCTCAAGGCTGGCGTCAGTTACGATGGGTCGCCGGTAGCGAAAGAAGATCATAAGCTGGATCCACCATTGGACCGCCACATACGCTATGCCCTCGGTTTTACTTACGCCCCGATCGAGCAGAACTGGAGTGTTGATCTGAGCTATCAGTATCTGGATCTTGGTGATGCGGAAGTCAACCAGGCAATCCCCGATGATTCGTCGCCAGTGTATGTCGTCAAGGGAAGCAGTAAATCGCATGTCAATATTTTCAACCTGGCACTCGGTTACCGCTTTTAATTGCGCTCCATTCATACGCTATGCTTGGGAACACATAGCGTGTGAAATAATGGCTCTGATACCCGAACATATACTTCGCGACATTGATTAGCGTGCGGCTTTTATTGTTCTTGCGCCCCGGCTAGATGGCGGGTATTAAATCAGCAGTCTTCGGATATCTCCTGCCTGTGAGTAAAACGTCGGATCTTGTTCAACATTCGACATCATAAAGTCAATGAAGGTACGGGCTGTCAGTGACATATGAGTACGGGAAGGATACACCAGCCATCCGAAGTTGACTGATGGTTCAATGTCGTCGAATAATCTCACCAGTTCTCCCTTTTTTACATAATGGTTAGCGATATCTTCTGGTATAAACACAATGCCTCTGCCCTGTAAGCCGGCTTCAATGATCAGAGGCGCGCTGTTTATGACTAAATTTCCGAAAACTGCCACCGTTTTTTGTCCAGAGCCAAGCTGTAACTGGCTGTGGATCTGACCATCAGGAGCGCGAAAGCGGAGCACGTTGTGGTGCTTCAGTTCATCCGGGTTGGCAGGGAGACCATACTCTTTAATATAGTCTGGGCTGGCATAAAAGCTGAGATGGGCCGATTTAAATGGTCGGGCAATCAAGGAGGAGTCTTTCAGGGTTTGACCAACGGCAATTCTGAATGCAACATCAATATGGTTTTCTGCTAAGTTTTTATCTTCTGAACTAGTCAGTACCTCAACAGTGATCTTGGGGTAGAGATCCATGAACTTAAAAATCAGATTTCCGATTATCAGTAAGTCTGGCAGCGGCAGTAGCTGAATTCTCAGATGGCCGCCGATCTCATTGCTGGGTGCAGTGACTTCCTGAATCGTACTTTCAAGCTGATTGAGGATTGGCTTGGTTTGCTTATAAAACTTTTCACCGGCTTCCGTTAGCAGCATTGAGCGGTTCTGGCGGTGAAACAGCAAGATATTGAGTTCTTCTTCCAGCCCTTTTAAGCGGCGGCTGAGGTTTGATTTTGGCAAATCAAGGATTTCTGATGCATGTACCATGCTGCCGGTTTCAACGATCTGATGGAACAACTTGATATCTTCGGTTTTCATGGTATATCCGCTCAATTTTCGTACTAACAATTACGGTTCTGAAAAGTAGAACTCACGGTTTCGAATAGTTTTATTTTTTTCAACATCATAGCACGTTATATTCGCGCTCAATAGATAACAACAGGAAATAATTCAATGAAACCGGCCACTTTGAGCGTGCTTGCTCTTCTTCTATCAAGCACCGTCCTGACAGGATGCGATTCTGCAGAAAGTGCAGTCTCGCAGACCGCATCGGTTCGCCCGGTGAAACTAATGACCATCGGTGATGCAGCTGATCAGCAGACACGTATTTTTCCCGCTAAGATAGCGGCTAGTCAGCAGGCTGATTTGGCCTTTCGTATTAATGGCGAATTGGTGAAGTTGAATCTGACGGAAGGCCAGCAGGTTACTCAGGGTGAGTTACTGGCAAAGCTTGATGATCGTGACGCAAAAAATGCCTTACTCAATGCAGAAGCGAACTATGATCTGGCGGCGGCCGATTTTAAGCGAAAAGAAGAAATCTTCAAGCGCAAACTGATCTCAAAAGCTGAGTTCGATATAGCCAAGGCGTCATTGAAATCAGCAAAAGCGGCACTTTCTACCGCGCGCGATCAGCTCGACTATACTCGTTTAACTGCACCGTTTTCTGGCATCGTGGCCAAAGTTGAGCTTGATAACCACCAGATGATCCAACCTTCTCAGACGGTACTCTCTCTACAGGGCAATCAGCAGCTTGATGTGCAAATCGAGTTACCTGAGTCGCTATTGCTTACCCTGAACGATGAGCAGCTGGATGAAAGATTTCAGCCTCAGGTTCGCTTTGGCTCGCATGATGAGCTTTTCTCTGTCACCTATAAAGAACATGCAAGCAAGGTTTCACCGGGTACCCAAACTTATGAAGTGGTATTTAGCCTGAATCAACCGGAACACCTCAATGTATTACCTGGTATGAGTGCTGAGCTTCTGTTAGACATGTCGGCAATGAATAAAGATAGCGCAGGCACAATTGCGGTATTGCCGCAAACCGCGATATTTAAGAGTGATGAAGATAGCTTAACTAAGGTATGGCGTTACAGCGCTGAAACAAAAAAACTGGAATCTGTTGAAGTGACGTTAGGCCAGGTACGAGCACAAGGGATTGAAGTGCTGTCAGGTCTTGATAAAGGCGACCAAATTGTTGCCGTTGGCGCGAGCGTTCTGAAACCAGGCATGGATGTGAAACCTCTTCGCTGGGAACGAGGCGTTTAATTGATGAATGTTGCTCACTACAGTATAAAAAATAAAGTCATCAGCTGGATGTTTGTTCTGCTGATGTTAATTGGCGGGGCCATCTCCTTTACCGGCCTTGGCCAGTTAGAATTTCCTGAATTTACCATTAAAAATGCGTTGGTTATTACGCCGTACCCGGGCGCGTCGCCAGAGCAGGTTGAAGAAGAAGTGACGCTGGTGCTGGAAGATGCTATCCAGCAGATGAAGCAGATCAAGCACATTACCTCAATCAACAGTGCGGGGTTGTCGCAAATTGATGTGGAGATGGAGGATCGTTACGATGCCACCATGCTACCGCAGATTTGGGATGAGCTTCGCCGTAAGGTGAGTGATGCGGTAGCCGATCTGCCTCCGGGCGCCGTTACCCCTATGGTGATTGATGATTACTCAGATGTGTTCGGCATTCTGATGAACATCAAAGGTGAAGGTTACAGCTATCGCGAACTGGAAAATTATGCCGATTTCTTGCGTCGTGAGCTGGTACTGATTGATGGCGTGAAAAAGGTTTCCGTGGTCGGTGCACCCCAGGAACAGGTGGTGGTTGAGATCAGCCAGCAGAAACTTGCGGCATTGGGCTTAGATCAGAACTACATCTACGGCTTGATCCAAACACAAAACGTTGTTTCAAATGCAGGCAAAATTCGTGTGGGTAACGGGCGTATCCGGATCCACCCAACCGGTGAATTTGCCGATGTTGCAGAGATGGAGCAGCTGCTTGTCAGCCCTCCGGGTAGCCAGAATTTGGTTTATCTTGGTGATATAGCCAAGGTTTATAAAACTGACACGGAAACACCGGATCTTCTGTACCACAATATGGGCCAAAAGGCGTTGTCACTGGGCGTATCGTTCACCTCCGGGGTCAATGTTGTTGATGTATCTAAGGCGATCTCAGACAAAATCGAGCAACTGGAAAGCCACCTGCCGGTAGGCATGGACCTGAATACGGTTTATGACCAAGGAGCTGTGGTTGATGTCTCGGTGTCAGGTTTCCTACTCAACCTTGCTGAATCTGTTGCTATCGTAATTGTGGTGCTGCTGGTCTTTATGGGGCTGCGCTCTGGCTTGCTGATAGGTGCGGTGCTGGTGTTAACGATTTTTGCCACCTTTATTGTGATGAATGTGCTCGGCATTCAGCTGCAAATCATCTCTCTGGGGGCCCTGATTATTGCGCTCGGGATGCTGGTCGACAATGCCATTGTGGTTACCGAAGGTATTTTGATCGGTATCCAGCGCGGGCAAACCCGATTGGAAGCTGCTGGCGATGTGGTTAAACAGACCCAGTGGCCTTTGCTTGGTGCAACAGTGATTGCGATTATGGCCTTTGCGCCAATTGGCCTGTCACAAGATGCGTCGGGGGAGTTCTGTGGCTCGCTGTTTAAGGTACTGTTGATTTCACTGTTTTTCAGTTGGATCACGGCGATTACCATTACTCCGTTTTTCTGTCACTTGTTGTTTAAAGATGGCGAAGTCAGTGATGAGCCACAAGAGTTGTATAAAGGTTGGTTCTTCAATGCCTACCGCGGCATTCTGACTTTTGCGATGCGTTTTCGGGTGCTGACCGTTGCGGCTGTGGTTGCCATGTTAATCGTCGCGGTGATTGGTATGGGGCACGTGAAAAATGTGTTCTTCCCTGCTTCCAATACGCCCATCTTCTTTGTTGATGTCTGGCTGCCGGAAGGGACGGATATTCGCGGCACCGAAGATTTTGTCAGCAAGATTGAAGACGAAATAATCGCTTATGAGCAAGAAAATCATATTGGTCTGAAGAATGTCACCTCGGTGATTGGCCAGGGCGCACAACGCTTTGTATTGCCATATGTTCCCGAGAAAGGCTATGACGCCTATGCTCAGCTGATGATCGAAATGACAGATCTTGAAGCGGAGCAGGCAAACATGCCGGGACTGACCAAGCATTTGAAGGATAATTACCCCGAAGCCCAGTTCCGCGTCAAAATGCTGGAAAACGGGCCGTCACCTGCTGCAAAAATTGAAGCACGCCTCTATGGTGAAGATCCCGAGGTTCTACGTCAGTTGGCTACGCAGGTCGAGCAGATCATGCTGGATGAGCCTACAGCAGTAAACGTGCGTCATGACTGGCGTAACCAGGTGATGGTTGTTCGTCCGCAGTTAAACCAAGCTCAGGCAAGGGAGGTAGGGATAAGCAAGCAGGATCTTGACACTGCAATGCTGATTAACTTTAGTGGTATGCCAGTGGGTACGTACCGTGAACAAAGCCACCTGATGCCAGTTGTTGCCCGGGCTCCGGAGCAGGAGCGACTGGATGCGGATAGCTTGTTGAAATTGCAAGTGTGGAGTGCCGAGAACAATGTCTTTGTGCCGGTGACTCAGTTGGTCCGCGACTTTAAGACCGAGTGGGAAAACCCAATCATTATGCGTCGTGACCGTAAGCGTATACTCACCGTGATGGCTGACCCGATACTGGGAACTGATGAAACTGCAGATTCAGTACACCGTAAGATCCGCGGCAGCATTGAAGCCATTCCATTGCCTGACGGTTATGAGCTGGAGTGGGGCGGTGAATATGAAACGTCCCGTGATGCCCAGGCAAGTATTTTCAGCTCTCTGCCAATGGGTTATCTGGCGATGTTCCTGATCACCGTGCTGCTGTTTAACTCAGTGAGACAACCGTTAGTGATTTGGTTTACCGTACCGCTGGCGATAATTGGTATCGCATCCGGTCTGCTTCTGTTCGATGCGCCAATGAGTTTCATGGCTATTCTTGGTGTGCTGAGTTTAACCGGAATGATTATCAAAAACGGTATCGTTCTGGTGGATCAGATCAATGCTGAGTTAGATGCGGGTAAAGACCCTTACGCGGCAATTTTTGAATCATCAGTGAGCCGTGTGCGTCCGGTTTGTATGGCTGCGATCACCACCATGCTGGGTATGATCCCGCTGCTGTTCGACCCGTTCTTTATGGCTATGGCGGTGACTATCATCTTTGGCCTGGGTTTTGCCACACTGCTGACGCTGCTGGTACTGCCTGTTTGCTATGCGATGATATTCCGTGTTCCTAATTCAGAGCAATCAGCTACAGCACAAGAGCTTGGTGTTGCATATTAAGCACGAAGACTTTTTAGCTTAAATTCACTTCTGATCGGTTTGCCCTATAAGAACTCAGGGTAAGCCGGTCAGAGTGTGAATTATAAGAATGAAAGAACCAAACAGCCCACGAGTGGGAGAATACCTGCAATAAACATCTTCATACCGAAATGGGTATTGGCAGCGCGCTGTTTAACTCTGTCAGCATCAAAGTCAAAGCCTTTCACCATTGCCATGATCTTCCGCTCTTTAGGGTCGTATGAATACTTAGTACTTCCATGCCCGCCATCCCATACTAATTTAGCGATCCCCCACAGTATAATGCAGCTATAAAACAGATAATCACTAACAGGGATCTCAGAGAGAGGCGCAAAAAAGTGGCCAAGCAATGCAATCAGCAGGAAGGTGAGGGCATTAGCAATAAAAACAAAGAGAGTAATGTGTAACACGAAAAATCCTTTTTCAGTGAATGTTGTGGCCGATCAGTTTTAGTGGATACTTGAGTATATAGCGCTGTTTCACTGATATCGACGCATGAATTTTATGCATGATATGAAACAAGAATCGCAAAGAACATCTATTGGCAATAATAATGAGAGTCAAATCAACTTTTGCCACGGCCAATTGGCAGTACGTCGATACATACCGGTGCTATCAGCTTACCTTTGGCATCAAAATCGCAAATCCGCGTTAATAGTCGCTTATCATACGCATCGTCAAAAAGATCGAGCGACTCATACTTCCCGGAATTTCCAGCGCACTATAGTATCAGTTAGCTTTCCTGCCTTGCTTGATAAACCTTGTCGAATGCCGTATGGCTCTGGGGCGACTATTTTCGTGGCATTGCGCCTTCTTGAAGCTATGAATACTGTCGTTATTTCAATTGAATGATTTTAATTGCCAAGCAAGTCTAATTTTCAAGAATTAGCGCCAACTGACCTAACTAAATAAACTAGTTTATTTAGTTAGGTGTTTCATATGCGTGAATCCAAGGAGGGTATATGCCAAATTCTAAACAGTTAATCATTCTAATACATGGAATGGGAGATCACACAGGATCGTCATTTCGGAAAGAAGTTGTTAGTGCATGTAACAATAGCCTGAGTCGTTACAAAAGCTATCAAAATACACAGTTTGAAAATGAAGTATATATAGAGAGCATCGGGTATAACCATATCTTTGAAAAAATGCGTGAAGAATATAAAAACAGCGCTCTGGATCTCGATGTCTTTATAAAAGGAAAACTAGGTAGTGCTGAAATACCTAGTGTTGTTAATGAGCTGGTTTCACTACAACAAGATCTAGGAAAAGATAAATTTCAATATACACATGTATTAGATGTTATTTTTTATCTTACTCTGCTCGGTGAAAAAGTGAGACTTTATGTTGCCGAGGAACTGCTTACAGCAATGCTCAAATACCATGACAAAGGAGTAAGGGTTAACGTTCTTGCTCATTCGTTAGGAACTGCAGTAATTCATGATACGTTGAATAAGCTGTATTTTGATGGGTACAAAGACAAAACAGGGAAAATAAAGCTTGATCCCAATACCCTCTCTATCGATATGCTATGGATGTTTGCCAATGTTAGCCCCGTCATCACAAGGCTCAGTGGGTTAACCCAACCTCTTAAATCAGCTGTGAAACCGGGACCGGGAGGGTGTATTGGGAGCTTGCGCAATGTCTTCCACCGCTTTGACCCTTTCACCTTAAAATTTATCAACCGTTTTGACCCCAGCCTTGCAGATAACTGGATTGAACCCTTCTTTTTTAAAAATCACTACCAGCGCTATAAAACTGAAAAAGTAGCTCGTATGAACACCCATGGTATAGGTGGATATGTTGACCCTTCTAAATCTGAAGTGGGTGGATATCTGGAAGATTCCCTCGTATGTCACGACTTCTTGCGGAGTCTTTTTGAATTTATACCAGATGAACAGGAGAAAATGACAGGAGATAAGGCATTCAAACACTTGGTTGGTGAAGCGAGAGAAATTCAAGAGTTCATTAGTGAACTTGAAAATTCGGAGGCGAGTGATTTTAAAAAGCTCATCAAGATGCTAATTGCTTTTAAAGCCTATTTACAAGACATCGACTTTTAGGGGGAGTTATGTTTCGTTATATTATTTGTCTCGTTACGTTATGCCTGAACCTCAACTTTGCTAATGCTTCCGAGATTTGTACTGTCAAGCACAATTTAGAAACAGGTAGCAATTATGCATTTGATAATTCTTTAATAATCTCCAAAGAAATATCTCGTGAATTATGCAAACTAAGCATTGGAGAGAAAACGCACGACCATACTTTAGATATATTAGTAGAACAGTGGAAGAAATCTGTTTCAAAAGAGGCCAAGTTCCTACTCACTACCGATGCTGATGGAAATATAGCTGCGGCGATCGATACTTTCGCTAGTTATATTGCCAAACAGCAGAGTATTGGTATTACCGTCGATCTACTATCCAATAGCTGGTATGTAAGAAAATCTCCTGATGATTCCAATTTCATTGGCGGAAAATTTAATGAACAGAATAACCTTCAATGCAAAGATAATTCTTCTGGATATGGCAAAGAATGCATAAAGGTAATGGCGGATTTTGAAATTTTAATTGAAGCCGCTTTCACGAGCGTTACCCGCCAGCAACTAACAACCGCATTGACGAAAATAGGATTTTACTCTGAACAATGGGATAACTATTTTTATGATGCACGCTCTTTGACCCCTTGGGAGTTGATGCTGAATACCCAGCTCTACAAAGAGGAACTCATCGGAAACGACTTTGTATTGCCTCCCAGCTATCAATACTTCTTGTTGCACCCCTCAGCTGTCATTGAACATGTCAGTGACGCACCGGATGGCGATCAACAAAAAGCAGCCCTGTCATTAGAGTGGGTTGGTATCAATGCATGGAACTGGAAAGTTCCTCTTGGTATTTCAGTCGTCTCTACATACGCAGACAGAGCCCAAGTTAGTGATATTAGACATGGTGTTATGTTGCATGTATACAATAACTACTCCATAGGGTGGGTCGGTATTGGTGACGATGATCCTGGAGTTTTCGTTAATTTTGATATACTTAAAATGCTAAAAGATACTAGTTCCAGAAGACGGGACTATCAGGCGAAAATCGAGGGCTTTCTCCGTGTCAATGACTAAATTAACCATAGGGTAAGTGCTGAATACGTATGCCATGATAGCCCGGTTCGACTATAGCGACACAAAATTAAGCAAACAAAAAAGCTTTTTTGATGAGAAATGCCAGTCAGCAATTTGCTGACTGGCATTTAATACAGGCTAGTTTGTCGGTTAATGACGGGTGATTTTCATGTCGACCAGGTTGGTTGAGTTCTCAAAACCGGTTAATCCGCCAGAATAAATGTACGTATTGTTGGAATTGAGATAGCTCATGTTGAAGTGATCGCTGAGGGTAAAGCTGTAATCGATCCCTTGTGATAACTGAACGTTCACCGGCGTTGACATGCGCAATCCCTGTGCTTCGCCAATATGACCCATTTGCAAAATACCATCAGCAACAACTTTACCGTCACCATCTTTGACCGTCAGTTTTTTTACGGAATTGGTAATACCAGTATTAAGCTGACCAAGGTTGTTGTTGTAGAGTGCCGCAAAATCGTAGGTGCCCGTTTCTGCAACCTGGAATGCCTTTTTACCGTCTAACTCTTTATTGATCCCGTCAAAAGGAACAATATTGATTTCTTTGTTGAGTAAGGAATAGGTTCCGTTGAATTGAACCTGCAGCGCTTCACCGGTACACACTGGCTTACTTGGATTAGAGCGATAGCCCGCACTGTTAATGGTTTCCGCGACATAACAGACATATTCATTGCCATTTAACTTATCTGTGAACGTACTGCCACTATCATTGGTCTGAAATTGCTGACTATTGCGGTAGATGTTCACGGCGTAGTTGTTTTGATTTTCAACCACAATACTTATATCACCATCGGTGTTGGTGACATCCAACGCGGGCTCTTGCGGAGAGAACGCTTTGGCATTATCGGTATCGTACGGCAGTACACCTTCGATAAGCGTTAGTGCATCATCACCCGCGAGGCGCTGACCCAGCGTGACAACAATGTCGTTGTTGGTTTTGTTGACAGATGCAACCTCAAAATAGCCATTGTTATTGTCGTCAACCGGTGGCAGTTCTACGGTTACACTGTATTTTGCTCCTTTATAAAGCAGATTTTCTATTTTTATCTGCGAGGAGTTTTTGAATGTGGTATTTCTCAGTTCAGCTGTAATAAAGGGCTTAATCGTGAGCACGCCATTGTCGGTGTTAAAGCCAAAAATGTTTTCGACCACCATACCCAGGTAGCCACCGACTGACCATAGCTGGCGCTGAGAGTTAATAACCGGGCCGTCGAGTGAAGAGTCTTTGCCATGGTCACCGTGTAAAATCAGTGACTGGCCGGACAGCCATTCTAAGTTCTCCATATTTGACAGATTCAGCGCAGTTCCGCGAAGCAGGGATTGATAGGCATTGTTGGCCGCGGCGACATTTTCTGCCTTGGCGGCGGCTTTCAGGCTGTAGGCTGTGACAAAAGGCCAGATGGCTCGGTTGTGATAAACCGCAACGCCCGGCTGCTGCGGGAAGTAAACCGGTGCACCAAACTCACTATGCGGATAATTGGCCATGATTTTTTTTGCCTGATCGTCATCGGCAATACCGCTGATGATTGCCAGTGCCTCACCGAGCATATCGTATTTATCAACCTGAATATTGGTTTTGGCATCAAAACGATAGCTTGAATACAATCCTTTAGTGCTATTCCAGAACTGAGCATTTATGGCTTGCTTCAGTTCATTCGCCCACTGCTGATATTCTGTTACTGCTGAGGTGTCATAACTTTCAGCGAGCTTTGCCGCCAGCATCAAGGCGCGATAATGCACAATATTGGTAGAGAGTGCTTTGCTGGTGGCGATGTAATTCACATTATCGGGTGTCCAGCTTGAGTAGGTTTGATCACGCCAGTCGAGGAAAGACTGTTCCCCTTGGTACAGACCATCGGTTTTGTCAAAAGCGGCGACCTGGTCGGCTTCGATAGTGTTGCTCAGGGCATGGTAAGCGCGCTTGGCAAATGCATCGTACTCTTCCCCGGTAAGTGTGCTGAGTAGGCGTTCGGCACCCAGAGCCCATGAGGTTCTGTCAGTACTGATTGGCCAGCTGCCGCCCGTACCTGTGTCCTGGATAATTTGTTCACCGTCATATTCACGACCGGTGCCTTCTCTGAAATCAGAAAGCTTAAATTCCAGCCCGTTTCTAACCCGTTCCGGATCAAGCAGTGCAACGGACAGATCGGCGGCATAAGCGAGATCGCGAGTCCAGACGTAATGCCACTTTGCACCGGTTTCAAAGACATCTGCTTTAATCGGTTTGTTATGGTTGTAGTTGCCGTCTTTAATCTCAGAGACTGCAAGTTGGTTTAATTCCTGAACGGACAGGGCGAAAAGACCATCAAAGGCCAGATCACCGGTTCGGACCCGTGGCTTGTCACTATCTTCGCTGACGTACAGCCCCTGATCCAGAGCGTCGCGCAATTCTGCTGTGGTGGAAATTCCGAACGTACGAATGCTGGCATCCGGATCTTTAACCGAAACTTTTACGGTATCGGTTGTGTTGTCATAGTTACGATAGAGGCTGGACGTTGATTGCTTATGCCCGATATGCACTGTGGAAGGATCAATAATGGCATCTTGATAAAATTGTTCGGCTTCTTCTTGAGTGGCTTCTGTGACGGTTAACTGAAGTCTTTTTATATCTGACAGATCGACCGCAAACTTGTAATACCCTTTATCAGGGAAAGTAATTTCAGAATTACAGTCCTGATTCATACAGTCTGTGTTTTCGGCAGGCTTAGCGACAAATTCATTCTGCTGGCCGAATACAATGGGTGTGCGATAACCGGTGTATTCAATCTGCCAACCTTCGTCTGCAACTTTAAACTGGTTTGTTCCCCTAGCGACACGAATGACAGAGATGTATTGGCTCTTACCCTGGTATATCAGTTTTGCGCGATCTGATGCTCCCCAGTCACCATTGATCCCTCGTAAATATAAGGCCTCTTCGATGACAGGTGTATCTTCATTGATGATCGGTATGTCTTTACCGCCATTGTCAGTATTGCCCGAATTTCCCATAGCAGTGTCCGAACTGGTATCGCTGGAGTTACAACCAGCGACTGAGAACACAAGTGCGACAGTAACCGCGAGTAATGTTGGTTTCATTGATCTTTCCTTAAATTATAGCTAAATCTGCTGCGCATCTTAGAGCGTTGCCTGATGCAGTAGAAATAGTAAGGAAATGATCAAGCATCTTGCTCGTAAAGAGGGGATATCAACGCCGGCTTCTTAATAGTCATTAGCGGCACATTATATCCGTGAAAGCGACGCGTAGAATCATTCTGGTATATTGCCCAATTGTGTTGATTTAACAGTACTAATTCAATTGCATACCTAATAAAGAGGCGTACACTTTTATTATCCCTTTCCTGATGACCGGGCAGAATATGATGAAAAGAGAATTGATGGCATTATCTCGTCACAGAATATTATCTCCCTTACTTGTTTTAAGCATGGTGACGTTACTTTTTGCTTGTGACAATAACAGTGCCCATCAGGCTCTTGGCATACTGGAGCGTGACAGAGTCACTCTCACCGCGACAGCGAATGAAATCGTACGGGAACTGCCAATAAGAGAAGGGTCGCAGGTAAAGCCGGGCGATGTGCTGGTGAAACTGGATACCATGCAGCAAAGTGCTGTTCTTGCCCGTGCAGAGGCTGAGAAAGCGAAAGCGGGCGCTTACTTACTCCGGCTAACCAATGGTGAAAGGGTAGAAGATATCGCAGCGGCTCAGGCAAACCTGGAACGCGCTGTAGCGCTGCTGATTGAGGCGCGGAAAACCTATAAACGGATGAGTAAACTGGTTGAGCAGAAGCTGGCCAGTTTTGCCGAAAAAGACAAAGCCAGAGCACAAAGAGATGCGGCTCAGGCAGATTACGACTCGTCAAAAGAAAAACTCACCAGGCTGACCAACGGCGAACGACCCGAAGATATCAAACAAGCCCAGGCTGCACTGGCATCGGCGCATGCAGAAGTGCAGCTGCAACAGCAGATCCTCAATGATCTGACTGTGGTTGCCACACGCAACGGGGTGCTCGACAGTTTGCCCTATAACGAGGGTGAACGTGTACCGAAGAACAGCATTGTGGCCACAATTCAGGCTGATACCGTACCGTATGCCCGGGTGTATGTACCTGAACCCTACCGGGTGAAGCTACAACCGGGGGATAGATTAATTGTCCATGTCGATGGCATTGAGGATAGCTTTCAGGGAACCCTGCGATGGGTGTCAACTGAGCCCGCATTCACGCCTTATTTTGCGTTAAATGAACAAGATCGGGCACGGCTGGTTTATCTGGCAGAAATTGACCTATCTGACGAAGCCAGAAACCTGCCTGCAGGTGTACCTGCTCAAGTGGAGATGCCGGATGAGTGACAATGTCATTATTGCCAATAAGCTGACCCGAAAATTTGGTGATTTTACCGCTGTCGACGGGCTTGATCTGGTTGTGCCTGAAGGCAGCATTTACGGTTTCCTCGGTCCGAATGGTTGCGGTAAGTCGACAACACTAAGGATGTTAACCGGGCTGCTGAGTCCGACATCCGGTACGGTTGAAGTACTGGGGTTGTCTATTCCACGACAAGCAGAACAATTGCGCTTACGTATCGGCTATATGACCCAGAAGTTCTCGCTTTATGATGATTTGACGGTAAAAGAAAACCTCCAGTTTATCGGTCAGATCTTCGGAATGCCGGGCAAACAATTAAATCGCCGCATTGAGGGACAACTCTCCACTTATGGCTTAGGTTTACGGGCAAAACAACGGGCAGGCAGTCTCAGTGGTGGCCAGAAGCAGCGACTAGGCTTGGCCGCAGCCACCATGCACCAGCCGAAGATGTTGTTGCTTGACGAGCCAACCTCTGCGGTCGATCCGGAAAACCGTCGCGAGTTCTGGGAGCAGCTGTTTGATTTAAGCGATCAGGGCACCACGATTCTGGTGACCACGCATTATATGGATGAAGCTGAACGCTGCCATGCCCTGGCGATTATGGAGTCGGGTGTGATACGCGCTGATGATACACCGGAAGCACTGATGACTAACATGGGTGTCACTGTCGTAGAAATTCAGACAGAAAATCTGCGTCAGTTAAAAGAGACTCTGATCAAGCTGCCAGAGGTGCGCTCAGCGGCCCAGTTAGGCGTCCGGCTGCGTGTGCTGGTTCGAAAGGAAGTCAATGATCCGGTTGGCTGGCTACGTGCAGGTTTTTCCCTTCTGGAAAAAGCAGAGCTGACCATTGCGCGTCCGAGCCTTGAGGATGTGTTCGTAACCTGTACGGGGGAGGGACGGCAATGAATCGGTTTATTCCTACAGGTTTGTTCCGTATGAAAGCCATAATGGTTAAAGAAATACGGCAGTTGTTTCGTGATCGTGTCACCTTTGGCATGGTGGTCATGATCCCGTTGATCCAGCTATTGTTATTTGGTTATGCCATTAACACCGATGTCAGGAACATTCCGATTGCGGTCGTTGATCAGAGTTACTCCGCTGCCGGGCGAGTCATTACCGAATCAGTAAAAGCCACCCAGGTGGTGACGGTGAAGCATGTGTTTCTGACCGTAGATGAAGCTGAGCGGGCGATAAACGAGGGAACGGTTCGCGGTGCGTTAATTTTGCCAGCGGATTTAACTCAGCGGATCGTACAGAACCGTATCGTCGGGCAGTGGCTGGTGGATGGTTCCGATACGATGATCAGCGCCGCTTTGTTACAGCTGAGAAATATGCCGCTGAAAGAGCTGATAACCTATCAGCCTGCAGGACTATCCACCTTTGAAGTGACCTTGTTGTATAACCCCGAAAGGCGCTCTGCGGTGAATATTGTACCGGGATTATTGGGGGTGATCCTGACAATGACCATGATATTGTTTACCTCGGCGGCCATTGTGCGAGAGCGGGAGCGGGGCAATCTTGAATTGCTGATCACTACACCAGTGCATCCGTTGGAATTGATGATTGGTAAGATTATTCCCTATATTTTTGTTGGTCTGATCCAGGTTGGGATTATTCTCGGGTTGGGACATTATATTTTTAATGTACCGATTAACGGTTCGGTGGCGCAGATCTTACTGGGAACCTTGTTGTTTATTGCCGCCAGCCTGACGTTAGGGTTAGTGATTTCAACCATTGCCCAGACTCAGTTGCAGGCGATGCAGATGACGATCTTCATTCTTTTGCCGTCAATCTTGCTGTCGGGTTTTATATTCCCTTATGAAGCAATGCCGATAGCTGCGCAGTGGATATCTGAAATTCTGCCGGCAACCCATTTTATGCGAATGATCCGCGGGATTGTGCTGCGCGGTGCCCAATTGGTTGATTTGTGGCGTGACGCGGTCTGGCTGATGGGCTTTACCATTATCGGCCTGCTGATCGCATCGCAGCGGTTTAAAAAGAGTCTCGATTGATTATTTGTTTGTGTAACTGCACGCATATCAAGTGTTGAGTTATCAAAGACGTAACCCACAAAATGTCATTAGGCATGGATAACCTGGGTTTAAATTTGTTAGGGTGTCGACAGTGGTGCGGTTGCTACTGGATATCGTCATTTTTAATAGGGCTCATTATGCTTCGAACTACTTTGCTTGCGTTTGTATTGGCATGCTTATCATTTTCCAGCCTGGCTGCAGAAAAGTACTCTGAAGAGAGTATTTACGATAAGCCGTTGATGGAACGTTATGTTCTCGATGAGCTTAAATCGCTGCGAACGGATCAGCAGGATTTGGAACGGCGTTTAGTTGTGAGCATTACGGATCGTGAGCTTGCCGTTGCCGATAAATCACTGAATTATGCCAATGTCACAGTTACTTACTTTTTCTACATCATCGCGGGTGTGGCGTCTTTGATTGCGATGATTGGCTGGCAGTCTTTGCGAGAACTTCGCACAAATACCAAAAAAATGGCCGAACAACAGCTACAAGATGCCGATCAGAAATTACAAGAAATTGCTGAACAGTACGAGAAAAAGTTTCAGATATTAGAGCGCGATTTGAAGCGTAAAACCCGGAATATCAGTGAAAATAACAAAGAAATAGAGATAATCAACGAAGTACATAATCTCTGGTTACGTGCACAGAGTTTGCAAACACCAGAGCAGAAGATGGAAGTTTACGACGAGGTATTGAAAATACGTCCTGGTGATCTTGAAGCGTTGACCTATAAAGCGGATGCCGCGATGGAAATACGAGAATTCCACTGGGCACTAAGTTTGTGTAATCGCGTGTTAGAAGTAGATGATAGCAACGCCCATGCTCTTTATCAGCGTGCTTGTGCCTATTCATGCCTTGGTGTTGAAGAGCAGGCAATTTCAGATCTGGAACGTGCCATTATAGGGAGTGCATCATTGCGTGAATTAGCAGCAGAGGAAGCGGATTTTGAAATGCTGAGAGGCAATGAACGATTTGAATTACTCATCGCCAGTGTCGATTAATGTCGGCTTTGCACCTGCCGAACAGGCAGGTGCAAATGTTATTAGTTGTCTGGTTTTAGCTGGTTAGCAATAATCTCCGCCAGCACTTTGATCCCTTCCTGCCATTTTTTGTTGGCCCTGAAGGTGGCAAAGCTTAACCGAATGCAGTGATTGTATTGATCTTGAGTACTAAACATACCGCCGGGCAGAAGGCTGACCCCAGCTTCCTCTGCTTGCTGATAAATAGCGAAACCGTCAGCATTGTCGGGTAAGGTCAGCCAGCACAGGAAACTGCCTTCCGGCTGTGATAAGTGGTAATTACCTTTTAAGCATGGATAACTGTCTAACGCTTGGGTTAGCTGGGTATAAAACTCACGTTGATTGGTACGGTAGCTGCGCCTGATTTTACTTAAATGCTGGCGATATTTTCCGGTTTTCAGAAAATCACCAACAGCAGATTGCATCAGGTTCAGGCTACCCATGTTGTCGCTCATCAGACGTTTTTCAATCTGTTGCTGGTATTTCCCCGCCAGTACCCAACCAATACGCAGCCTTGAATCTAAGGTCTTGGACAGCGAATTGCAGTAGATCACCCGATCTTCATTATCGAGAGCTTTTAATGTTTGCGGTCGCTTTTGGTAAGAGAGCCCGCCGAATACGTCATCTTCAATGATCGGGATGCCGCTGGTGATCTTAAGCAGTGCTTTCCGGGCTGGCTCTGACAGCAGATGTCCTGTCGGGTTGTTATAACTCGGGTTGATCAGAATCGCTTTTACCGGCCATTGTTCAACGGCTTTTTCCAATGCCAGCAGGTCAATCCCCGTTACACTGTGCGCGGGTACTTCTAATGCTTTCAGGCCGAGAGATTCGAGCAAGAGCAGGGTGCCAAAGTAGCAGGGAGAATCAACCAGTACGATATCACCGGATTGAGTCAGTGCCTGCAAACTCAGGCTGATAGCCTGTTGTGCGCCATGGGTGATAAGGATTTCCTGAGGCGAGGTGATGATGCCAAGTTCCTGATTGATGTGCACCAACTGCTTAATAAGCGTTTCGTTACCTGGCGGTAATTGATAATGGCTGGGAATATTCGTTTGATAACGGCTATGGCGGCCGATTTCGGCATAGAGAGAGCGTATCGCCGGGAAGTCAGTATCAGGGTGGGCAGAGCCTGCAGGCATCAAGTGGGGTTCAAGTGGCTGAATCAGTATGGATTTACTCAGTGACATTAAATCGACATAAATGGGTTCGCTGGTAACTAAGGGCAAAGCGTCGGGAGGGGATGTAACCGTGTAACCCGAACGAGGTTGAGGCGTGATGAGTTGGCTCGCTTCCAGCTCCAGATAAGCACGGATCACAGTATTTTTACTGACCTGAAGCTTGTCACTCAATGCTCGGATAGAAGGTAGTTTGTCACCGGGCTGATAGCTGCCTTTTTCTATTCGTTGTGTAATGTAGGCCTCGACCTCTTGATACTTCTTGCTCACACTCACGTCGGGAACTCCCAATCTGTACCCTGAAAAATAGATATAACTGTGCCTTTTTAATCATGCTGTACCCTCATAAAGTAATGGGAAAGATATAAAAAGAACAGAGGTTTTTATGCTTGCTCGTTTTGCTCCCTTTATTTTTGTGGTGCTGTGGAGTTCAGGTTTCATCGGCGCCCGATTCGGTTTGGAATATGCCGAGCCTGCGACATTTTTGCTACTGCGGATGCTGGCGAATGTAACCGTGTTTGTAGTGCTGATGGTGTTACTTCGAGCCCGCTTACCTAGGGGAAAAGAGGGATTCCATTCGATGATAGCGGGGTTGTTAATTCATGGTTTTTATCTCGGCGGAACCTACGAGGGAATTTCACTCGGTATGCCCGCTGGTTTGTGTTCGCTGTTAGTGGGTTTGCAGCCAATTTTGACAGCGGTGATTTTGGTTAATTTCAGTAATGAAAAACTCAGATCGTCACAGTGGCTTGGCTTGTTGATTGGCTTTGTTGGGATTGCCATGGTGTTACAGGGTAACATGGAGTGGCAGCAGGAAGGGCACCGCGAAGCCGCTTATGTCTTTGTCGTGTTAGCTCTACTAGGAATTACGCTGGGCACCTTGTACCAAAAGAAATTCTGTCAGGGTGTCGATATGATCGGCGGTGCGGTATGGCAATACACGGCTGCAGCATTGGTGTTCCTGCCTGTGGCGATGACGACTGAAACCATGGCGGTCCAATGGACAACAGAGTTTATTTTTACCCTTAGCTGGCTGGTGGTCGTGCTGTCTGTGATTGCGATTTTGTTACTGCTTTACATGGTCAGACACGGTGAATCGTCGAAAGTGGCGTCGACATTTTACCTTGTACCCCCGATGACGGCATTCCAGGCCTGGCTAGTCTTCGGTGAAGAATTCGATACCTTCGGCATCATCGGTTTCGCGCTTGCTGCGTGTGCTGTTTACCTGGTGGTCCGAAAGCCTAAAGAAAAGCTTGTAAGCCAGGAAGGTGTCGGTGTAGAAGGGTGAATGGTTGAAAGCACGGGTCTTGAGACAAAAAAAAGCCGCAACAATGAGCGGCGTGATCTAAATGCAAATCAAAAACAACTTAGCTAGGTTAGAACATGGAGATGTTGCAAAAAACTCGGGCAAAGCTCAGAATTTTTTGCAACAACCCCTTCTACTTTTCACTGGACAGAAATAAACCATCTAGAAGCCTCAAAAGCGTGTCAGGGAGTCTATTTTTATCTCATTCCTTATATTTACGAGCTGCCTTGTTGAAACGTTTCTATATTTTGATTGAAAACCCTGTTGTCGTCAATAATCTTTAAGCAAAGAATGTGATCCCCGTTTGTTTTGTTACCTTGCCTTTGCAATTAATTCACCGACAACTCATTGATTATTTTCATGATCGAGTGAAACAGCAAAAATAAGGTGGGTAAAAATAATGAACAGACTTGCTTACCCACACTCCCTTCAGTGCATGTAGAAGAAGATCTGGAAGGAAGATCATAGAATAACACTATGAATTATTAGGTTTTTAAACCAAAGATAATTATTTTCTGGATAGGTTTTGTTACATCATGCTTCGTAATTGTGATGAGAGTCAACCTTATGACATTTTTTCAAAAAGCATCTTTCTCGTAAAACCTGCCATCCAACAGGGATTGTGAGCAACTTATGGTTTTTTTCAAATTTTGGTGGGTATTGTGGACATTTGTTGAAACGTTTATATTGCCTGTGACTATAATTTAGCACCTTACCGAAATACAACGGTAAGGCCACGTACAGCTATAAGACCATCATTGATAATTTATTCCTCTACAAAAAGAGATGTTGTTCGGCGCGCTCACGAGTAGAAAAGCTAGGCTAGGTACAAATTTCTAAATCATATTCAACCAGTTACGGAATACCACTATGAAAAAAAATCATTTAACCACAGCGATGTTGCTGCTGTTTTCAGCAGCATCACAAACTGCCGTTGCGACTGAGCCCGTTTTGGGGCAGACAACCCCGCCTAATATTTTGCTGATCACCGCCGACGATATGGATTACGGCTCCCTTGGCATTACGGGTTCAACTGTCCCCGATATCTCCCCAAACATTGATCGCCTTGCCAATCAAAGTATCCGTTTCAACAATGCCTTTGTTACTGTGTCTGTTTGTGAACCTTCGCGTGGGGTAATGGCTACCGGACGTTATGTCCAAAATAGCGGTATTGTCGGTTTTTATCCCACGACCCAGCAGATCCCGACATTGGCAGAAGAACTGAAAGATAACGGTTATACCGTGGGAATTCTTGGCAAGGTTAATCACTCAACTCCCAAATATGTCGATGACTACGTATGGGATTACAACAAAGATAAACAGGATATTGGCAGCGGTCGAAGTCCAAAACTCTACAAGAAACACCTGACCGCATTCATTGAATCGGCTAAATCAGAAAATAAACCCTTTTTCATGATGGCTAACTCTCATGATCCCCATCGTCCATATTTTGTCGACAACCCCAATTACGAAAAAGGTGGAAAACAGCGTCCGTCACGGATTTACCGTCCGGATGAAGTCCAGGTGCCTAGCTTTTTACCTGACCTTCCTGCGGTCAGGACTGAACTGTCACAATATTTCAGTTCGGTAAAACGCCTTGATGATACGGTCGGAGCGATGATGGAGACCCTTAATGAGACGGGTGTGAGCGACAATACTATTGTTCTTTTCCTATCTGATAATGGTATTGCGGCTCCTTTTGCAAAATCCAACGTCTATCGCAATAGTAACCACACACCGTTTTTTGTTCGCTGGCCAGGAAAAATTCAACCCACTGTCGACGATCAGCACTTTGTTTCCATGGTGGATCTGATGCCGACCTTGATTGAGGCAAGCGGAAACGCTGTCCCTGATTCGCTTGATGGCCGTAGCTTTTTACCGCTGTTGAAGGGGAACTCGCAATCAGATCGAGATTATGTTTTTACCCAGTACCACGAAAATGCCGGTAGCCGAATTTATCCAATGAGCGCCGTCCAGAATGAAGACTGGCTGTATATCTTCAACCCTTGGGCCGTTGGCGGTCGTGTCTACAAAACGTCTGCAAACAACAGTAAAGCATTCAAGGCAATGAAGAAGCTGGCAGACCAAGATCCAGCCATCAAAGAACGTGTTGACTTCTTCCTTAACCGGACAGTGACGGAATTTTACGATTTGCGCACGGATCCTGATGCCAAGAAAAACCTTGCCGACAATGATAAATACCAATCTCCGCAGAAGCTGATGGAAGACATAATGTTAAAGCACATGGAAGACTTTAACGATCCTATGCTCGAGCTGTTCGCCAAGCGGAAAGATACCGACTTCCTGGTTAGCCGCACCGCTGAATTGCAGATTGAAGCTAGAAAGAAGAAAAAGGTTCACCGTCAACTGAGTGGAGGTAAGAAAAGCCACTAAGTGGTGATTGAGCCTCACCGGGCAATGAGAAATACACGGCAGCAGCGAAAGCTGCTGCCGAAAAGCAGTCTGATTTTTATAATGGAATGTTGAAATGAAAAAAATAGTAATATCTCTTTTATTATTAAACACTGCAATGGCCCAAGGTGGGGAAACAAGCATTACACCTGATGCATCAAGCAATAAAGACATGCCTAATGTCGTTGTTATTTACTCCGATGATCAGGGATGGGGAGATGTGGGTTACCATGGCTATGATGATATACGAACTCCAAATATAGATAAACTCGCCGAACAGGGAACACAATTCTCTCAAGCCTATGTTTCTGCATCAGTTTGTGGCCCTTCACGCGCAGGCTTGGTTACTGGCGTATATCAACAGCGGTTGGGTTATTACGGCAACGGCAACGGGGCAACTATCCCAACATCTCAACCAACATTCATGGAGATGATGAAATCCCAGGGGTATACAACGGGGGTTATTGGCAAATGGCACCTGGGTGACAAAGGTGGACACCCGGTTAATCGGGGAGCGGATTTTTATTATGGTTTTCTTAACGGTTCGCACGATTACGACTGGTCTGATAGCAAGGAAGGCGGGAAAAAGTGGCAATCTCCTATTTACCGTAACTTTGCGATAGAGCCACCGATCCAAAACTCAGACGGCTACCTGACGGAAATGTTTACTAACGAAGCAGTTGATTTTATCGAACGTTCTGCTGAAAAGCCTTTTGTTCTTTATTTAGCATATAACGCAGTACATCACCCATGGGTAGTTCCCCAGCGCTATCTGGATCGTTTAAAAGATGTAAAAGCAGACGACGAAAGAAAGCTATTCGCGGGTATGTTACTCGCCATGGATGATGGTGTTGGCGCAGTCATGGAGACACTAAAAAGCAAAGGGCTGGATGAAAATACGTTGGTTTTCTTTATGAGTGATAATGGCAGCCCTCGCGGGCAAGGATTGAAGAAACCGAGAAAAAAGCAACGAGGTCAAACAGTTATGTCAAATCCTGGGCCGTTTAATGGTTTTAAGGGCGATACCTACGAAGGCGGTATTCGTGTTCCATTTATCATGAGATGGCCGAATAAAATTCCTCAAGGGGCTACCTACAATAAGCCAGTCATAAATTTAGATATAGCCGCGACAATGCTAGCCAGAACAGGTGTGACTAATCCACCCGAAGGACTTGCTTTCGACGGCGTTGATCTATTGCCTCATATAACGGGGAAAACAGGAAAAGAACCGCATAAAACCCTTTATTGGCGTCGTGATGATGACTACGCCATACGAAATGGTGACTGGAAATTAACATGGAACGACCAAAGTGGGCCACAAACCATACGTCTATTTAATGTGGTGAATGATCCCGGTGAATACCTTGATGTGAGCAATCTTAATCCTAAAATAGCACAAGATTTACAAAACCAATTTGATGCTTGGGATAGCCAATTACCCCAAAATGCATATGGACGCACGGCTAGAAACCGTAATGTTCATTTTGAAAACGGCAACATAAGAAGCGTAAAGCAATTTAACGCGGAGATAAATTCAAAGCAGCAACAACAGTAAAACGAAAAACAGGCACAATACCAATTTTGAATTTTTTATCTGATTGAAACTACCTTAAACGAAGTAAGAGATATATTGCGTATGTGTCGGTTGTTTCACAATTAGATTGCGGAGCTATGAACTCCTCACCACTCACCACTCATTACAAGTGGTGAGAGGACGGAGGCTGTGACGCCTCCTCCTACTCGATTCAGTTAGGGAACAGAGTAATAAAAGGGGGAGATGCTTGAAAATATGCTGATTAGTATTTCATCCTTCTTATATCGGCAAGCGTTTCATTTTTGGGTTTATTATCGTAGAAATTGTCATAGTTGGTTAAATCAATGGTAGTCACTCCGGTGAGTGAACATTCACGGCTTAGCTTCAGGCTATGAGATTTAGCAATTGCTTTTCCGTCTTTATTAAGACAAACAGAGCTAACATTCTTTACAGCCCCTGTTGAGACAGCAGGGTTGCCGCCGTAACTTCCTCCGCCCCCATATGCAAACACGTAGCCTGACAGGGAGAGCATCATAATGGCGAATAGTACTTTCATTTTGTATCCTCCAGTTGAAGAGATGGCAGCATATAACTCGGCTGATTATTATTAACGCTACCTCTTTTAGTATAGACCTCTTTTATTTCAAAATATTCCCGTCGTTAATACAAAAAAGCTAGTTATTAAACAGCTTGTTTATCAGACAAAATGGTTATGGGAAGAAAGCTGAAACGCCATCATCTAGCTGCCTATGCTTAGTGTTGAATGTAACCCGATAGTCAATAAAAAACGGCGACTATCGGGTTATTTCAGGTAAGTACCAATCAGGACATTACAGTTAATGGCTTAACCGGGTATGGTCGTATGGCGCTGACTTGTATGGCTTTGGTAGCTTGACGACGGATGTGTCGGTCAGCGTTTTCAAGTAGGCAACGATGGCAGCTTCATCATCAGGGGTCAATTTTAAATTCCCGAGAACAAAACCGATTGCGGAGGTGTCTTCAAACTCAGGAACCGGCCAGCAGTTATTTGCCCATGCATCTTTTGCTGTTGTGATATCTGCATCACACCGGTCTTTTATACTTGCAGTGTTGTAAAAATGAACCAAGGTCTCCAGGTTCTTAAACCAGCCGTTATGGGTATAGGCCTTGACAAAGCCGTTGCCGGGCCGCATATCAACGTTACGCAGGGTCGGGGTCTTATGAAGACCTTCATGGTTTACTTTATCTCCCGTTGTCGCACTTAGGCCTTCATTAGGCAGAGGGCTACCTGGAAGCTCATAGTTTCTGGGAACGCCTATGTTGTGATAACTGTCATCGGTGTAACGTTCGAACTCCCCGGTACCGTCTCTGTTATCACTTAGGTGACAAAAGAAACATCGAGCCTGTCCAAATCCCAGATCAGCACGGTCAGCAGCTACGCCATAAAACAGATCATGACCAAGATTTTCTTGTTCAGTAAAATCATCTAATGGGAATAATTCATCGTCATCATTTTTCAGCGCGTTATCGCGCTTGGAATTGAAGGGATTGTTTTCATAAGACATTTGCCACGCGCCCAGGGCGACGGCGAACCTCGCAAAGACTATATCGATACCGTCCTTGTCCAGATCACAGTTGAGCTCTTTATTCCAGGCAAACTTGTATAGCTCGGCGCCCCATTTTGTCTTTGCTACATTCTGGCAAACGGCTGTCTTATCGTCATGACCCTGCTCAACAGGATTGATGAAGGGACTGGCATGGGCCTGATCGGTGACTGGTCCAAGATACTGAATGTACATATCACTTTCGTAATCTCCACCGTTCAAATCAGCGAAGATGCCACCTTCGGGATTGATTGAATCCCCTTTCGCACGACCGTTCCAGAAAGCACCCCCACATTTTGATGAAGGTGAAGAGCAATCACCAAAAGGCGGTAATCCATTGACTTCTCCAGTATTCTTGTTGAGGAATTGTGCATACTTATTTGTGGGCGGCTTTAGGGCTCCCGCATTAGGTGTTCCAGGATTTGAGGGTTTACCATTTTCACCATTAGGATCTGCGCCGGTTACCGCCACTTGTTTGAGGTTTGTACCGGAATGGCCGTTGGTACCGCCGGCACTGGGGCTGTGACATGTGGAACACGACATACGCTCTGGATCTGAGATATTTTCAAAGAACAGCCGTTTTCCAAACTCCTCCAGGTAGGTAAGTTCGAGTTCATCATTAGGATTATTTTTAGCTTCAGCCTGCCAAGGAAAGAGGCACACGGCAAAGGCTAACCCGACCGATGCTAATATGGTCGTTGTTTTTCTTTGGGTCATTCTTTTTTTCTTTGTTGGTTTTATAAACATCAACTGAGTCATATTGTCATACCTTACACATGTAATTATTCAGTTTGGCTTTAACATGAAGTAACAGCCTCGCTTACGCTCAAAGTCCTAGCTAACGATGGCAAGCAACATTCTGAATATAGAACCGACATTTGGCTTCTGTTTTCTCATTTGTTGTAATTTGAGACACACTGATGCCGTTAGATGGCGGGTATGTTTTTGGTGGAGATAACGGCACTGCGCGAGTGGACTATATGGCTATATGAGAGGGGGGGCGTATGCCTCTGCACCGGATACCATTAGCTTTATGTCCTTCATTGATAATTAACCGCCTCAGCCTTTTTGTATCGGCAGCCGATCCAGATTTGAACTTGGGATCAAGCGGTTATAAGTTGCAGAGCTTGTTTCATGTTGGATGTATTCGCCGGGAGAGATATGAATAAAGTACCTGAAATTTTATAACTTAACTTTTTCAGATGCCATTTTTTCATCCTTTTTATCTGTCAGATTCTGCAATCTTACTCTCGAATCTGTTAACAGATTAACGCTATGTTTTGGGTTGAAACTTTTTCAGGATTGAGATTGGATTTCAATAGCTGGACGCTTTTGTTCAAGTGGTTCGCCCTGATAGTGAGCTATCAACTCACCGGCAACAGAGACGGCAATTTCGGCAGGGTGTTTTCCTTTCACCGCAGCGATACCGATGGGGCAGACCATACGTTCGATGGTTGCCAGGTCATATCCTCGCTCTGTTAATCTGTAATCAAATTTCTTACGCTTGGTTTCTGAACCAATCATGCCAAAGTAAGCGGTATCGTTTCTGCTAAGAATAGTTTTGGCCAGATCGAAATCAAGCTGGTGGTTGTGTGTCATTACCAGGTAGTAACTGTTGGCTGGCATATGCTTCACTTCTGCTACTGGATCATCGCTGACTAATTTTGTGATGCTGGCGGGTAAATGATCCGGAAATTCCTTCTCACGCTCATCAATCCAGGTCACTTTAAAAGGCAGGGTTGCCACGATATGAAGCAGCGCTTTGGCGACGTGACCGGCACCGAACAATACTAAATGATTGTGTTGCTGGCCAATAGGCTCGAAGCTGAGCGTAGCCATACCACCACAGCACTGGCCCAGCCTGGCTCCGAGATTGAAGCGTTCTACTTTCAGGTGCCTGTCACCGATTAACAACATTTCCCGTGCCATTTTGGTTGCCAGATGCTCCAGGTGACCACCGCCAATGGTGGCGACAAGATTGTCACGGGTCACCAGCATTTTGGTTCCCGCATCACGCGGAACCGATCCTTTGTCTTCCAACACCGTGACCATCACGCAGGCTTCGCCTTTCTCTTCTAGCTTGGCCAGTTCGTGAATCCAGTTATCGTTAAACATATCAAACTCCTATTTGTCAGCAGCATGCAGAATGTTGTTTCAGGCTCAGCCGTTGGCAAGATATAAAATGGCTGGGTATGGAAATCGATCGGCATTAAGGCATTGTGAACATTAACAATACCACCTTTGAAGATGACGTCTTCTTCACTGATTTTAAAATGTGAGCTGGCAGATTCCATCAGGCGATGTTTTATGATTTCCGTCACCTTACAGCGAATAAAATGCCAATCAGGTCTGCTAACTGGCTTTTTATTCGTTGTTACTAACGACGGAAGAATGAGATGAAATTTGGACACAATGAGCTGAAATTGTATGGTTAGCTAGATATGAGAGAAGAAATATTTCAGGTGGTTATTTTTTGAACAATAAAAATATAATGTATTGTTTGTATGAGCTTTATTGGTAATTATGTCAATAGAGGTGATTTATACCTTCCGATTGATAATATTTTGAGATAATTTACTGATTGAACATACAATAAGTTGCTGGTTATGCTGTGGGCGGCTAGGTTACTTTATCTGTCAGCAATATAACTGATTGGATATTCTGAATTTTTATCTTTATTTTTTTATATGTATGGTAAATACTGCTGTTTATGCTTTTTTATCTCGAAGTGTGTAAAAAAGACACTTGGCTCTATAGTGTCAAGTATTAAGTTTATTCGAAAATTTGCGCTAATACGCAGAATCCGTATGTGTTCGGATTTCAAGTTAGGGTAAAATTGGGTAATATCAGTAACAGCTATCCTGCCAATTCCGGCTGGGTGCAGAGCCAAATCATATTGGAGATACAGCTTGATTAATGTATTCCTTGTAGATGATCACGAACTGGTTCGCACAGGGATCCGACGTCTTCTTGAAGATGTCCGTGGTATAAAAGTGGTAGGGGAAGCCGACAGTGGTGAAGACGCCGTAAAATGGTGCCGTAGTGAAAATGCGGATATCATTCTTATGGACATGAATATGCCAGGCATCGGTGGCCTGGAAGCGACCCGGAAAATTCTTCGTTTCAATCCCGATATTAAGATTATTGTACTGACAATTAATACCGAAAATCCTTTCCCTACGAAAGTGATGCAAGCTGGTGCCGCCGGATACCTTACCAAAGGTGCTGGACCGGATGAGATGGTCAATGCTATTCGTATGGTTAATAGCGGGCAGCGCTATATTTCGCCTGAGATTGCGCAGCAAATGGCGTTAAGTCAGTTTGCACCTGATTCTGAAAATCCTTTTAAAGAGCTTTCAGAACGTGAACTTCAGATCATGATGATGATCACGAAGGGACAGAAGGTTACCGACATCTCGGAGCAACTCAATTTAAGCCCTAAAACTGTTAATAGTTACCGTTACCGTTTATTCAGTAAATTAGACATTAGCGGTGATGTAGAGCTTACCCACCTCGCTATTCGCCACGGGATGTTGGACGCAGAGACGTTGTAGTGTCAGATGCATTTGATAACAAAAGTTTTCTGAAGACAGTTACTCACCAGCCTGGCGTCTACCGGATGTATGACGTCGCTGGTGAGGTCATTTATGTCGGAAAAGCAAAAGACCTCAAAAAACGCCTGTCGAGTTACTTTCGTACCAATGTCGCTGGTGAAAAGACCCGGGCATTAGTCAAGAATATCCGTAAGGTCGATGTCACGGTAACCCATACCGAGACAGAGGCGCTGATCCTTGAACATAATTACATTAAGCAGTATCTGCCAAAGTACAACGTACTACTGCGTGATGATAAATCTTATCCTTATATCTTCATGAGTCACCATCGCCACCCGCGTCTTTCTATTCATCGCGGGGCGAAAAAACGTAAAGGCGAATATTTCGGCCCATATCCTGACGCTGGGGCAGTACGTGAAAGCCTGCATTTGATGCAGAAGTTGTTTCCTATTCGTCAGTGTGAAGATTCTGTTTATGCTAACCGTAGTCGCCCTTGTCTGATGTACCAGATTGGTCGTTGCCTGGGGCCTTGTGTTAAGGGGCTGATCGGCGAAGATGAGTATCAGGATCAGGTTGGTTATGCGCGGATGTTTTTGCAAGGAAAAGATCGTCAGGTTATCGCTTCTTTAGTTGAAAAAATGGAGCTGGCGAGCCAGAGCCTCAATTTTGAACAAGCAGCAGTTTTCCGCGATCAAATCCAGGCATTACGCCGGATTCAGGAACAACAGTTTGTCAGTCATGATAACGAAGATGATCTCGATGTTGTCGGTATCGCCCATCAGAATGGCATGGCGTGTATCCACGCCTTGTATATTCGGCAGGGTAAGATACTGGGTAGCCGGAGCTACTTCCCGAAAATGCCGACTGATGCCGATGTGACGGAAGTGCTTTCCAGCTTTGTGACCCAGTTTTATCTTAATCAGGCTGAGGGGCGCACTATTCCATCGGTGATTATTCTGGGTAAAAGCTTAGGTGATGAGGTGACAGTGATTGCCGATACCTTATCGGAAATGGCTGGCCGTAATATCGAACTTAAAACTAATCCTCGTGGTAATCGTGCGCGCTATCTAAAACTGGCCCAGACAAATGCTATGACGGCGTTGACCAGTAAGCTCAATCATAAAATGACGATTCAGGAACGTTTTGCTGCATTACGTAAAACGTTGCAGATTGATTCGATTAATCGAATGGAATGTTTTGATATCAGTCATACCATGGGGGAGAAGACAGTTGCTTCCTGCGTGGTCTTCAATCGGGAAGGGCCGTTAAAACAGGAATACCGTCGTTACAATATCACGGGTATTACCGGCGGTGATGATTATGCCGCAATGGGCCAGGTACTGGAACGTCGGTACGGTAAACAGATGGATCCCGATAAAATTCCCGATATTATTTTTATTGATGGGGGTAGAGGTCAGCTATCAAGAGCGTATGATGTAGTAAAACCTTTTATGGATGAATGGCCTAAGCAACCTTTACTGGTAGGTGTTGCTAAAGGGACAAGCCGTAAACCTGGCCTAGAGACCCTGGTCTTTATCACGGGTGAAGAATTCTCAATGTCAGGTGATTCACCCGCTTTGCACTTAATTCAGCATATTCGCGACGAAAGCCATAATCATGCGATCAGTGGGCACCGAGCACAACGTGCTAAAGTCAGGAAGCGCAGTGCGTTGGAAGATGTTGAAGGCATTGGCCCTAAACGCCGTCAGGCATTATTGAAGTTCATGGGTGGTTTGCAGGAACTAAAACGAGCGAGCAAAGAAGAAATAGCTAAAGTGCCAGGTATTAGTAAGGCTTTGTCAGAAAAGATATATGACGCATTGCAACATCACTAGCTTTGCGGCACTCTTGTATCTGTAGTGATACTGTATTTAATCATAAGAACTAAAAACTATGCGTTTATCAATCCCTAATATTTTGAGTTTCATCAGACTGATCCTCATTCCTTTCTTCGTTATTACGTTTTATCTGCCGTATGAGTGGGCTGCATTTGCAACAGCGCTAATTTTCTTTATTGCCGGTTTAACTGATTGGTTTGATGGATTTCTTGCTCGTAAGTTGAATCAAACCACCCGGTTTGGAGCATTTATTGATCCTGTCGCTGATAAGTTAATGGTGGCAACGGCGTTAGTGTTAGTGGTTGAGGACTACCATTCTATTTGGGTCACTATACCCGCCGTCACTATGATTGGGCGCGAAATTATTATTTCTGCTCTGCGTGAGTGGATGGCTGAACTGGGCAAGCGTGCAAGTGTTGCCGTCTCCTGGGTGGGCAAAGTAAAAACGGCTTCACAAATGTTTGCATTACTGTTGCTACTTTGGCACCCGCACCCATGGATCGTGTGGTTGGGTTATGCATCTCTCTATGTCGCTATGGTGCTGACGTATTGGTCAATGTATCAATACTTAAAAGCAGCAAAAGGTGATTTATTAAATGCAGAAAACCACTGATCAATAAAAACATCGCGAATTTAATATCAAAGCGGCCAGTCGGCCGCTTTTTTATTACGTATTAAACAGTGTGAAAGCGATGAAATTGTTGAGTAAATCTGCAGTTTGGTTTATTTTTGCCGTCATTGGCTGAAATGTAATCGAACGATCTTGTTTGGTGCATTTTTTTAGTGACAGCATAAATGGAATCTGTAGAATGGCCGCCATACCGCAACGGGGAGACTTGTTAAGCGGTTAGCAATCGAAAGATTGTTTACTTCTACGAAGTAATGGCGCGTTGGCAGAGTGGCTATGCAGCGGATTGCAAATCCGTGTACCTCGGTTCGACTCCGGGACGCGCCTCCATTATTTTGTAATAACGATTAGAAACATTGGCAGATCGTTATTTAAAGATGGTGTCTAACCATCGCAATCAAGAATTGCGTGCCCTGGTGGTGGAATTGGTAGACACAAGGGATTTAAAATCCCTCGGCGTTCGCGCTGTGCCGGTTCAAGTCCGGCCCGGGGCACCATCTA
>NZ_JAKJSP010000067.1:0-37813 GCF_050337085.1 Photobacterium sagamiensis
CAATAGTTATCCCCCACATCAAGGCATATTCCCAGGCATTACTCACCCGTCCGCCGCTCGTCAGCAAAGAAGCAAGCTTCTTCCTGTTACCGCTCGACTTGCATGTGTTAGGCCTGCCGCCAGCGTTCAATCTGAGCCATGATCAAACTCTTCAATTAAAGTTTTGTTGTTCCCTAAGGAACGGCTCAATGATTTTTACTGATTTTCTTGTTTCGTTACTTCTAAAAGAAGTAATGAAGCATAAATTGACTGTGTCATCTTGCGATGATTAAGGTCACTCAGTTCATTGATAAATCTTTCGACGAATCATTTCACGAGTGCCCACACAGATTGCATGGTCAAATTGTTAAAGAACGTTGTTGCCTCAGCTATCTACTTAGTAGTTTGTCGTGACAACGGAAGCGAATTATAGGGAGATATTTGAGGATGACAATAGTTTTTTTGCTAAATAAAACTGATTGCGCACTTTTTGCGCAGAATCTATTGTTTTGACTGTGAAGGCATCGCTTTTTGATGATAACTAAGGGCTAATCAAACTCGCTGTATTTTGAGATGACAGTATCTAAAGCCACAGTCTGGGTATTATTCCAGCGATCGGTCCAGCTAACCGCGACATTAACCTTTTTAGCCCCCGCGACAGGTGTATCACCTTCTACGGTGACTTCTCGACTCACTGTAGTTCCAACCATAGAGAGAGACTCTGTTGAATTCACAATTGAGCTATATAACATAGTCCCCGTGGCAGCACTCTGCGACCGTGTTCTGAACAGCTCCAGTTTCTGTTCTGCCAGATGCAGGGCATCTATACTGTGAAGCGCGTTTTCAGATTTCACTTCCATATAGGTTTGCAGCTTCACTAGCCCCAAAACACCGACAGACAGTACAACAAGCGAAATCAATACTTCAATCAGGCTGAACCCTTTAGATTTAGAAATCATGCCAAGACCCCTTAACCCAATTAATATCATTACTTGGAGGAAGAGGATTTCGATCTCCTACAAATGTAAATTTAATACTTCCCTTTATAATCGTTAAGCCACCAGGGGTATCAAAAATAAATCCCCCGTCAGGTACAAATGAACCAGCTTGATAATATACCCCTTTCACTTTATCTGCTGCATCCATCGTATTTCCACTATCAATTCCAGCCCAAGCGCTAGTCATATCTACTATAGGAGTGGTAATCAAATGATAAATCACCCCTGAAAATTCTGTTGAACTATATGTTGCCAATATTCCATTTTCAACGACTAAAACCCGATTATCGTCAGGAAGGCCATTCATAAGGTGCGCATTAAGTAAATCACAGTTCCCCGTCACCCAAACTTTATTATTAGTTTTAAAAGCATCTGCAATTAGTTTATCACATGTTTCACCAGTGATTAGTGTTGACCCCGTTACCTTTCCGAAATCTTTCTTTACATCATTTATTTCACTTAATTTCTTCCCAAAAAAACTCTCAAACGGTTTCAAACCCGTATCTTTAACGAAATCACTTTTAAATATTGTACTGCCGCTATTAGGGGGGCTAGTAATTGTATCGGCAATAACCGTAACATTAGATTTGTGAGTATCGAGACACTGACCACTAAAGCCTTCATAAGGACCATTATCTTTAGGGTCAAAAACTTCTAGCTCTGCAGTTGCTGCTATTTTTTCATAATAAACATTATCACTATACCTTGCACTAACGCACTGATGTTTATTATCAACCGTTACACCCGTCACATCAGGATATATATCAAAGTCACCAATTAATTTTAAATTTGATCGTGCCTGTATTGCGCCTGACGTTCTTGGTTTAGACTCGATATCTTTATAAACCACTGAATAAGAGATGTTATTATATTCTGATTTTATCGTGGTTCGATTACTGCTAATATCATTAGCTGTAATTAATAAATCTGTTGAATTACAAATTGTATAATTTTGCAAGCTAGCTTTAACGCTACTATTCGCTTTATTTAAAGCAAATGCACACTCCAGCCCCCCCTCAGCCTGCCAATGCGCTTGCCTTGCCAACACTTCATTCTGCGCCCGCTTTATCTGATAAAACACATTTTTATAGGATGCTAATGAAAATAGTAACGACGCAGATAATAACATGGTCGTTATTAATAAAGTCGCCATTCCTTTTTGATTATTCATTAATTCCAATTCCTTGTTTTCACCTGAACTGACTTAGCCGACGATATAGCATCATCTAACGTAGCAACCTCTAAGTTGATAGTCAGGTATTGGCTTGACGCTGCCGCGGAACTCAAAACACTCTCTAACACTTCAAATTTTGTTACTTTAATTTGCTTCTCATTTAAAGTCGATTGCCCACCAGCACAAGCTCCCGTAGTCGTAAGCACCGATGATTTCGTTGACCAAACACGCAATGTTTGACCGTCTAGATAATATGAACGATAGTGCTGATCCGTTCCATCATCATATCCGTATGCGATACATGTCGGGTTACCCGCAGATGGTGAATTAAGATAAATCGTTTTCGTTGCTCCGCTAAGAACAAAAGTCGATGACGCCCCTGATACATAGCCAGCACGAAGTACATCTTCCTTCAACATACGAAGTACATCATTGGCGTCTTGAGCTAACATTAACTGCAATGAACGTTGTGCGGCAAATGAATAGCCTGTAATGAAAACACTTCCGACAACCGCCAACGATAATAATCCAATCGCAGATGCAACCAACAGTTCAATAAGACTAAACCCGTTACAATTACGGACATTGTGTATAACCATATGCTCCCCCATCACTGCAAGAAACTAAACGTCCTGTCATTTTTCTTACTTCAACTCTGACAGTTTTGCTTGAGTCAACAAAAAAACCAAAATGCCCATCTTTCTTAGGGCGACCTGTAAGCTTGTCAAAATTCAGGCTTGAAAAGTTTTCATATATTTTTATATACGGGAAATCCCCGCTAGACACCTTACCCAATACCGTCCCATCTGATAATGATGCTTCAATACTCCATGGTAAAGAGCTTGCCGCCGCTGAAGTACTCGCCATAGTCTTTGGCTGAACATTAACCGAGATCCCTCTAAACACCGCTTCAGATTTAGCCTGAACCAATAACCACTCAATTTCTGTCGCTAGCCGTTTAACCTTATTACTTTCAATTAATGAACTAAAAGAAGGCGCTGCCGCAGTAGCCAAAACCGTCATTACCGCGATGGCAATCAGAAGTTCTAACAGAGTTAATCCGCTAACCTTCCGATTATTGCTGTATATGAAATGTAATCTTCCAGATGTTCCGCGAGCCATTCCCCAACTCCCTCTGTAAACATGCTGATAGCTAATTATCAACTTGATTCATATGTTATCACCGCCGCAAAATGTCTTTGATTGGAATGGGAAGGTTATCGAGTTAGCTCGAATAAATGAGAGGGTACAACTAATGGACAAACAAAAAGGCGTGACCCTGATCGAGTTGATGGTTGTCGTTGCAATGATTGGTGTGCTGACTGCTATCGCTTATCCTTCTTATCAGAGTCATGTGTTGAAAGGTCATCGCGCTCAGGCAATGGCTGATTTAATGAAGATTCAACTCACTCTTGAAGAAGATTATACTCAAAGCAGTTCTTATGACTTTTCGATAGTAGCGGCAAATACCTGTGCTTTCTGTGAAACAGATAAAAAGCATTATCACATCTCTCTCGATTCTTCTGGTGCAGGAATGGATAACTACAAGGTAGTGGCTACACCACAAAGTGATAAGGATAAGTGCGGAACGCTTTTCTTAAATGCTGCGGGAGTTGGCGAGGCGAAGTATAAAAACAAGGCTGTAAGTGGTTGCTGGTAAAACAAAGCCGGCTTTCGCCGGCTTCTAATTTATTCGTTTGACTAACTAATCAAAGTTTAACCAGTCAAATCATCAAAGAATTTCTTCACACCATCGAAGAAACCTTCCGATTTTGGCTTGTGCTTGCTTGCCGCTTTCCCACCAAAGCTTTCTTCAAGTTCCTGAAGCAGTTCTTTCTGACGAGAGCTCAAGTTAACTGGTGTTTCAACGACCAGTTTACAGATCAGATCACCAACAGCACCGCCACGAACAGATTTAACACCTCTGCTGCGCATACGGAACATACGGCCCGTTTGTGTTTCTGATGGCACTTTCAAGTTTACGCGACCATCAAGTGTAGGCACTTCAACCTCACCACCGATAGCTGCCATCGTAAAGCTGACAGGGACTTCACAGTATAAGTTGTTGCCATCACGCTCAAAAATTGCGTGTTCAGCAACATGGACCTGTACATACAGATCGCCCGCCGGTGCACCAAATTCACCCGCCTCACCCTCGCCGGAAAGACGAATACGATCACCCGTATCAACGCCAGCAGGGATCTTGACCGATAGTGTCTTGGTATTTTCGACACGACCCTGACCATGGCACTTATTACATGGATCTTTGATGATTTTGCCGCGACCGTGACAATGCGGACAGGTTTGCTGCACAGCAAAGAAACCCTGACGCATCTGCACCTGGCCATGACCATGACAGGTACCACAAGTCGTTGCTGACGTGCCTTTTTTAGCACCAGAACCATCACAAGAATCACAACCAACAAGCGTCGGTACGTGAATTTCTTTAGAGCAGCCTCGAACAGCTTCTTCTAAAGTCAGTTCCATATTGTAGCGAAGATCGGAACCACGTTGTGCGCGCTGCTGGCCACGACGACCGCCGCCGCCGCCACCGAAGATATCGCCAAACACGTCACCAAAAATATCACCGAAATCAGCGCCGCCACCATGGCCGCCACCGCCGCCCATACCACCTTGTTCAAAAGCAGCATGACCATACTGATCGTAAGCCGCTTTTTTCTGAGGATCGGTCAGAATTTCATAAGCGTTTTTGACTTCTTTAAATTTTTCTGCCGCATCAGGATCTTCCTGATTACGATCAGGGTGAAATTTCATTGCAAGGCGCTTATAAGCCTTTTTAATTTCACGCTCAGCGGAGTCTCTGCCGACACCTAAAACTTCGTATAAATCGCGTTTTGACATACTTAACTGTCACCTGCCTAAATACAGCTACGGGCGTAAGAGTATCCCCCAACGCCCGTGCTTAAAATAAGATTATGAATTAACTATCTTATTTTTTATCTTCTTTAACTTCTTCAAACTCAGCATCAACAACGTTATCGTCTTGTGGTGCTTCTTGTTGCTCACCAGCACCTTGTGCTTGTTGAGCCTGAGCTTGCTGCTGAGCAATTTCCATTAGCTTCTTAGAAGCCTCAATCAATGCTTGTACTTTTGCATCGATAGCTTCTTTCTCTTCGCCTTTGCGTGCTTCTTCTAGCTCAGAAATAGCAGCGTCGATTTTCTCTTTTTCGTCAGCTGGAAGTGCATCGCCAGCTTCTTCAACTTGCTTACGAGTACCGTGAACCAGTTGATCCGCTTGGTTACGAGCAGTCACTAACTCTTCGAACTTTTTGTCCGCTTCTTTGTTAGCTTCAGCTTCCTGAACCATTTTCTCGATATCTTCCTCGCTCAAACCACTAGATGCCTGGATAGTGATCTTCTGCTCTTTACCCGTACCTTTATCTTTAGCAGATACGTGCAGGATACCATCCGCATCAAGATCGAAGATTACATCGATTTGAGGCATACCACGAGCTGCTGCCTGAATACCTTCTAGGTTGAACTGACCTAGCGACTTGTTGTAGGTAGATTGCTTACGCTCACCCTGTAGCACGTGAATTGTCACCGCGCTTTGGTTATCTTCTGCAGTAGAGAAAACCTGGTTCGCTTTGGTTGGGATCGTTGTGTTCTTATCGATAAGCTTCGTCATTACACCACCCATGGTTTCGATACCAAGAGATAGTGGCGTTACATCAAGAAGAAGAACATCTTTCACTTCACCCGCAAGTACACCACCTTGAACCGCAGCGCCAACGGCAACAGCTTCATCAGGGTTTACGTCTTTACGTGCTTCCTTACCAAAGAATTCAGCAACTTTAGCCTGAACCAATGGCATACGCGTCTGGCCACCAACAACGATTACGTCGGTGATTTCGCTGACAGAAAGATCAGCATCAGCCAGAGCTACTTTTAGAGGCTCAATTGAACGTAGAACCAGATCTTCAACCAGTGACTCAAGTTTCGCACGAGTCACTTTGATGTTCATGTGCTTAGGACCAGTTGCATCAGCAGTGATGTAAGGAAGGTTAACATCAGTCTGTTGTGCAGAAGAAAGCTCAATTTTCGCTTTCTCAGCCGCTTCTTTCAGACGCTGCATTGCTAACGGATCGTTATGTAAGTCAATACCTTGATCTTTTTTGAACTCAGCAACCAAGTAGTTGATCATGCGGTTATCGAAGTCTTCACCACCAAGGTGTGTATCACCGTTAGTTGCCAGTACTTCAAATGTCTTCTCGCCTTCAACTTCATCGATCTCGATGATTGAGATATCGAACGTACCACCACCAAGGTCATAAACTGCGATAGTGCGGTCGCCGCCTTTCTGATCAAGACCGTAAGCCAGTGCAGCCGCTGTTGGTTCGTTGATGATACGCTTAACTTCAAGACCCGCGATACGGCCAGCATCTTTCGTTGCCTGACGCTGTGAATCGTTGAAATATGCAGGAACTGTGATTACTGCTGCGGTTACTTCCTCACCCAGGAAGTCTTCAGCAGTTTTCTTCATTTTTTTCAGTACTTCAGCAGATACCTGAGGAGCCGCCATTTTCTGGCCTTTCGCTTCTACCCAAGCATCGCCATTATCAGCCTTAACGATTTTGAAAGGCATGATTTTAATATCACGCTGAACTTCTTCATCTTCAAAACGACGACCGATCAGACGCTTAATTGCGAATAAAGTATTTTCAGGGTTTGTTACCGCCTGACGCTTAGCCGGTTGACCAACTAAAGTTTCACCATCTTGGGTGTAAGCGACAACAGATGCAGTTGTACGTTCACCTTCTGCATTTTCAATTACACGTGGTTTATCGCCATCAAGTACTGCAACACAAGAGTTCGTTGTACCTAAGTCGATACCAATGATTCTACCCATCAGGCTTTTCTCCGAAATTCGTTTAGTTTTACGTGCGAGTCCCAATATGAGGAGTCGCTATGTGGGGTTCAACCCCAGACAAAATGTATTTACGATGTCGTATGACTACTAAATAAGGTCAGTCACTTTGTTTTCAAGGGGCGACATCGAAATAAATTGTAAAAAAGTACAAAACCGACCGAGGCAGGCTTATTGAAAGCGCCGCACTCGATTACGCTTGGGTATCGATATTGCCAGCAGCAGCTTTAGATACCATTACCATTGCCGGGCGAACCACACGGCCGTTTAACTCATAACCTTTTTGCATCACGAACATGACAGTGTTCGGTGCGTGATCTGCACTTTCCTGAATAGCCATTGCCTGATGGTACTCAGGATTAAAAGCTTCACCCTCAGGATTGATTTGCTTCAGGCCGAACTTTTCAACGGTATCAGTCATGGTCTTAAGTGTTAGCTCAACACCTTCGATCATAGACTTAATAGCATCATCGTTTTTATCAGCCATTTCGATAGCACGTTCCATGTTATCGATCACCGGCAATAGCTCTTCTGCAAACTTGTTCAATGCAAATTTGCGCGCCTTGTCAATTTCTAACTCTGAACGACGGCGTACATTTTCGCCTTCAGCGCGAGCACGAAGAGCAGCATCTTGCGCTTCTTTCGATTTTGCTTCACTGGTTAGCAATGCGGCTTCTAGCTCCGCAATACGTGCAACCTGAATCTCTTCTGCCGTCATCTCTACACATTCTTCCTCAGCAGAAACAGTCTCAGCCGCTTCCACAGTGTTTTGCTGCAGCTGTTCGTCCTGTTGTTTTTTGTCTTCGTTGCTCATGCTTTCGCTTCTCCGCCAAGATACTGTTGCTTACAAAAGTACAGTTGTTCATAAATGTGAGTGGATTGAATGAGTATTGCCCACTCAGAAAAAACATTCTTGCGCCTATTATGGGGATGAAGTTCAATGATTCAAGCCGAGATCGTTCACAAAGCGCGACAAGTCGCCAAACCAAGGGCTATACTGGCTCAACTATCATTCGTCGGATCAAGGACATGAAACGCATTTTTCAAACAATCGCGTTAATTGGTAAGCCGAGAAACCCAGATGCTTTGCAAACTCACAAAAGCCTCTATGATTGGCTAACGGCCAAAGGCTACACCGTATTAGTCGATCATCGATTGGCTAATGATCTTGACGTTCCTCTAGAATCTTTATGTGATCTGCTGACTATTGGAGATAAAGCGAATCTCGCTATTGTTGTCGGAGGGGATGGAAATATGCTCGGGGCCGCCCGCGTACTTTCCCGCTTTGATATTTCAGTGATTGGCGTAAACAGAGGCAACTTAGGGTTTCTGACCGATCTTGATCCCGACACTATTCAACAAGATCTTGAGCTGGTCTTAAATGGTGAGTTTGTCACTGAACATCGCTTCTTGCTTGAGGCCGAAGTTCACCGCCATGGCCAGATCAAAAGTCGTAATGCGGCATTAAATGAAGCCGTACTTCACCCGGATAAAATTGCACACATGATCGAGTTTGAGGTGTATATCGATGACATCTTTGCTTTTTCTCAGCGTTCCGATGGCTTAATCATCGCCACACCAACAGGCTCAACAGCTTACTCGCTGTCTGGCGGTGGTCCTATTTTATCGCCAAGCTTAAATGCCATCACATTGGTACCAATGTTCCCGCACACGCTCTCAAGCCGTCCATTGGTCGTAGATGGCAACCGTTGCATCAAACTACTGGTTTCGCCAACCAATGGCAGCACACTAGAAGTCAGTTGTGATGGCCAGGTATCGTTACCGGTAAGCCCTGGAGACGAGATCCATATCTATCAGAGCCCGGAACAATTACAGCTTATCCACCCGAAAAACTACAGCTACTACAGTGTGCTGAGAGGCAAACTTGGCTGGTCAAGCAAACTGTTCTAATCCACTCATTTCGCCATTCCTTAAGCCAGCGTTAATGCTGGCTTTTTTGTTCCTTAAATTCATAACGTTAACTCAAGTCAAACTTTCTTGAGAAAAACCCATGACAGGACTTTACTGTATGTAGATACAGTATATACTGTATGAAAAAACAGGTATTTATTTAAACAGGTGAACATATGCTGGCTCATATGACGATCTCTAACTTTGCAATTGTCAAAAACCTTGAATTTGAACTGAAATCAGGAATGACCACGATTACGGGTGAAACTGGTGCCGGTAAATCTATTGCCATTGACGCTCTAGGTCTGTGTTTAGGCGATCGAGCAGAAGCGGCAATGGTTCGACCTAATGAAGGCAAAGCTGAAATTGCCGCAACCTTCTCATTGCAGAACAATCAAGCAGCCCGTCGCTGGTTAGAAGATAATGAGCTAACGGAAGGGGATGAATGTATTCTGCGCCGGGTGATCACCAAAGAAGGCCGCTCGCGTGGCTTCATTAATGGCAGCCCGGTACCCGCTTCCCAACAAAAAGCGTTAGGGCAATTGTTGATCAACATTCATGGTCAACATGCTCACCAACAACTCATGCGAGCTGATCATCAGCAGCAAATGCTGGATCAATACGCGGGTCACCACCTGTTGATGGATAAGACACGCAAGGCCTATCAAGCTTGGCGCCAGGCAAATAACGAATTAAAACGCCTGACCCAAAACCGTGAAGAAAATGAAGCACAAAAGCAGCTAACTCAATATCAGATTAAAGAGCTCAACGAATTAGCACTCGCTGAAGATGAATATAACGAGATAGAAGAAGAGCATAAACGTCTATCAAACAGCGGCGAGCTTGCAGTTTCCAGCCAAACGGCATTATCTGTTCTCTACGACAATGATGATGGCAATGCCCTGCAGCTACTTCAAATGGCTAGCCAGCAAGTGATTTCACTGGGCGAACTTGATAGTACCTTGAATGTTATTCCTCAAATGCTGGAAGAAGCCATCATTCAAGTTCAGGAAGCCAGCCAGGAACTTCGAGGTTATCTGGATAATCTTGATATGGATCCTCAGCGTTTAATCTATCTTGAAGAACGTCTGGCAAAAATTATGTCGCTTGCGCGTAAGCATTACGTCATGCCCGGTGAACTCTATCAGAAGCATCAGGATCTGCTGAAAGAGCTTGAAGAACTTGATTGCAGTGACGAGCGACTGGAAGAAATTGCCGAGCAAGTAGAAAACAAGCGCCAGAAATTCTTAGCGGCTGCCGAGAAACTCAGCAAAAGCCGCCAGCGTTACGCGAAAGAGCTGGATAAAAAGATATCGGAAAGTATGCATCAGCTCAGTATGGAGCACGGTATTTTCAAAATTGATATTCAAAATGATCCAGAAGGAATGCTTAGCCCGCTCGGTTTTGACACGATAACCTTCCTGGTTTCAACCAACCCGGGGCAACCGCTTCAACCTTTAGGAAAAGTGGCATCAGGTGGTGAACTCTCACGTATTTCACTGGCGATTCAGGTGATCACTGCTCAGAAAATCGAAACACCAAGCCTGATTTTCGATGAAGTCGATGTCGGGATCAGCGGCCCAACCGCGGCAATTGTCGGCAAAATGCTACGTACTCTTGGTGATTCGACCCAGGTGATGTGTGTAACTCACCTGCCTCAGGTAGCAGGTTGCGGCCACCAGCAGATGTTTGTTGCGAAGAAAACGCATAAAGGCCAAACCGAAACTAACATGTGCTTATTAGATGAACCAGCCCGAGTAACTGAACTGGCAAGGCTGCTTGGGGGTAGTGAGATCACAGACATCACCCTGGCCAACGCCAAAGAGTTGTTGATTGCAGCCTAGTACCTATCAATATATCAATAAACCCAGCGATATGTTCCAGCCGCAAATAAGTTGAACATATTGCTAATCTTTTTGGCTGATATGAAATAAACTGAGGTAGAAATGCAACTATTGAGTCTGACAGTAGTCTCACTTAGAGTTTTTTTATTTACCACGTTTTTACTTCTGCCAAGAGCTTGTTTATCATCGCAGCAGTTTAAGCTAAAAAGCCAGGATGCTATGAGTTGGAAAAACCTTGCCGCACTAACGTTAGCGTTAAGTTTACTTAGTGGCTGCTCAGTAATAGAACGTTTGGTTTATCGTATCGATATCAACCAGGGTAACTACCTTGAAGCGACAGACGTCGACACGCTTCGGTTTGGCATGAACAAAGAACAAGTACGCTTTGTACTTGGTTCGCCAATGCTTGTAGAGCCAAGTTACCCGAATACTTGGTACTACGTGTATTACAAGCAGCCAGGCCATGAAGAAAGCATACAGAAGAATTTGATCTTAACCTTTGATGATCAAAACTTATTGATTGGTATGACTGGCGATTACCAGCCAGGACCAAACTTTATGGATGCTATGAACTAATAAAAAAGCTCGCTTATGCGAGCTTTCTCTTAACCAGCACTAACCAGCTCAACAACCTGATTAATATCATTTTTTTGTTAGCCAGCGATTAACTCTCTTTGCTTTCCGCCTTCGCTTTCAGTGCTTCTTGTTTGGCCTGTTCAGCACGCTTACGACGGATCTCTTTCGGATCAGCTAATAGCGGGCGATATATCTCTATACGATCACCATCACGAACTGTCGCGCTTAGCTTTACATTACGGCTGTAGACACCCACTTTATTTTTCTTGAGATCAATCTCGGGATACATTTCAAGCACCCCTGATTGCTCAATAATCTCATGAACCTGAGTATCCGGCGTGATCGCCAACTTTATCACTCGCTGAGCTTGAGGAAGGGCATAAACAACCTCAACATGGATCAACTTATCTTCAGAAGTCATAGATTTCTTTCGCCCTTTGCGTGAACGCACTGACCATATTACCAGTCAGATCGCGGAACACCTTACCAAACGCGGCTTCCACCAGCCCATTGGTAAATTCAAAGTCTAAATTTAATTCAACTTTACATGCCATAGTGTCTAACTCAGTGAACTTCCATCCACCAACCAACTTCTGGAATGGCCCATCCACTAGCTGCATTTCAATTGCTTTAAAATCAACCAGTTGATTTCGGGTAACAAAGGTCTTGCGAATACCGGCTTTAGACACATCCACTGACGCCGTCATATGCTCATCAGAGCTTTCTAATACTTTGGTTCCTGAACAACCTGGCAAAAATGTTGGATAAGACTCAACATCGTTAACAAGTTCAAACATTTGCTGTGCACTAAACGGGACAAGTGCAGAGCGAGTGATCTGAGGCATAGTTTCTCCTTAACCCTTAGAAGTCCCTCAGCCCATAGATTTTAATACTGAGAATCAAAATCTATGAGAAGAAGTTGCTCAATGATACCATTAGTCGGTAAACAGCCAAAATCAGAGCGAATACAGTTAAACTTTCAACGACATAGCAACGTTGAAACCGGTATTGCACTCTATTCGACCAAATTGATGTTCATCAGTTTTGGGAATAGCAACATAAAGAAATGAGTAACCCATGGCCAAAAAACCGAATAAATCAGATAACACCATTGCTAAAAACCGTACTGCTAGACACGAATTTGCCATCCAAGATGATTATGAAGCCGGGCTTCAACTACAAGGCTGGGAAGTAAAAGCAATTCGTGACGGTAAAGTAAACATTGCCGAAAGCTATGTGTTCTTACGTGATGGCGAAGCGTTTATTTCAGGTGTAACAATCACACCGCTGAATGCAGCATCAACTCATGTCGTCGCCGATCCAACGCGTACTCGTAAACTATTATTAAATCGCAAAGAGATCGATAAGTTACTGGGAGCGGTAAACCGCGAAGGTCAAACCATCGTTGCATTATCTATGTACTGGAAGGCATCTTGGGTTAAACTAAAGATAGGTACAGCGCGTGGTAAGAAACTGCATGATAAGCGAGCAGATTCTAAGAGCCGTGACTGGGCTCGTGATAAACAGCGAATCATGAAGCAAAGCGTACGATAGTAAGAAAAACGTAAACTGATGGATTTTCATACACATCCACCACGTTCAATCGTAATTCCATTGACGTGAAAGATTTATATGCTACTATCCATCTCGAAACACCTCTGGGGCTGATTCAGGATTCGACAGGATCATGAAGGCTTGTGGAGCATGCCGTGGGGCGGTTGGCCACGTTAAAAGCCGCAAAAAATAGTCGCAAACGACGAAAACTACGCACTAGCAGCTTAATAACCTGTTAGAGCACTTCTACCCTAGCTTCCGCTTGTAAGACGGGGAATCATAGAAGTTCAAACCCAAACGAGATAGCGAGGGAAGCTTTGACTAGAGAGCTGAACCGCGAAATAGAATTCTGGTATGTATTTACATGGCGTGTCTGTTCGCAGTGTACTTACGAGAATAAAGATAGACTAAGCATGTAGCGCCTATGGTTAGATTGATTTTGGACGCGGGTTCAAATCCCGCCAGCTCCACCAAATACACATTTAAAGACGTCCTAGGGCGTCTTTTTTTGTGCCCAAAAAACCACAAATCAATAACTTAGCGTCCATTACGGTCTATTACCGTCCACCAGCTTCTTTGATTTTTGGGTACACCGTGATGTACACTGACTATAAAGTAAACTTTCTGGTGTACCCATTATGGCGAAAATCACGACACGGCTTAACGATAAGGAAATCAAAAATTCCAAGCCAAAAGAAAAGGAGTACATCCTTTCTGATGGTGAAGGACTCAGAATCAGGGTTAAACCCAATGGCTCGAAGCTGTGGTTGTTGAACTACAAACACCCCATAAAGGGCAATCGAGCTAATCTCAGCTTAGGCAGCTACCCTCACCTTTCTCTTGCAAACGCACGTAAAAGTGCATTTGATGCAAAAGAGCTGCTCGCTCAAAGTATCGATCCTAAACAACACCGAGATCAAAAAAAATTAGAAGAAAAATCGATAACTGAACACACTTTCTTCAACATCGCCTCTGAGTGGTTTGAGTTAAAAAAACATACCATCACAGAAAACTACGCTGAAGATATTTGGCGCTCACTCATACTACATGTCTTTCCTAAACTATCTTCCACTCCTATATCACAAGTTACCGCTCCATTCGTCATTGATATTCTTCGTCCTATTGAAGCAAAAGGCAGTTTAGAGACAGTTAAACGGCTTACTCAGCGTATGAATGAAGTCATGGACTATGCAGTAAACTGTGGATTAGCCCCATCTAATCCGCTAAGTGGCATTAAAGCTGCGTTCAAGAAACCGAAAACAGAAAACATGGCTACTTTGAAGCCTGATGAACTTCCTGAGCTCATGGCAGCAATCGCTAACGCCAGCATAAAACGCACCACTCGATGCTTGATCGAGTGGCAGTTGCATACAATGACACGTCCAGCAGAAGCTGCTGGCGCTAAATGGTGTGAGATTGACCTAGAAGCTAAGGTGTGGACCATTCCACCCGAGCGAATGAAAAAGCGCCGAGAACATCGTATATCACTAACGGATCAGGCCATTGCAATCCTAAGCACCATTCACCCAATAAGTGGACATCGCGAATATGTCTTCCCTTCAGACCGAGACCCGAAAAAGCCATGTAATAGCCAAACGGCAAATATGGCACTAAAGCGGATGGGATTTGCTGGGAGGCTTGTAAGCCACGGTCTTCGCTCTCTAGCTAGTACAACGCTAAATGAACAAGGTTTTGACAAAGATTTAATTGAAGCAGCTATAGCGCATGTGGATGACAACCAGGTTCGCAGTGCCTACAACCGCACCGACTACCTAGAACGCCGTCGCCCTATGATGTGCTGGTGGAGTGGGCATATAGAAGAGGCCGCACAAGGCAGCCTATCAGTGACGGGAGCTAAACTATTGAAGGTAATTTAACTGAATGTAGCCACCAAAAATGCTGGTGGCTACATTCCTCCGCGCTAACATGTTTTGGGACAATTTCAAGTTTAGACCTTTTACGTTAATATGGGTGTTTCGGATTAGAATATGTATATAATTTAATATGAATCGCCCTGTGCGCACCCACATGCAAGGTTTTTTGATGGCTGAGGCTGTGTACCCTCAGCCACCCGAGATATTTAAATTAGTACCAATCAGGTTCAGGGTTTTCTTCGACTGCAACCTCAATACCACCAGAAGTGCTAGGAATATATAAATCGACCCAATCAACATCTTCCAACATACCAGCCACAAACTCGTAGGTTAAATTAAGTTCTACCATGAAAGTGAATGTTAACAACTCAGTTCTTGTCGTCGATTCAAAAGTGTACATATGCCCATCTTCTTTATCGTAAATACCATTATTGAAATCAGGGCCAGTTACTGTAACTTCCAAATCAACATTTACATCAAATGTTAATTTGCATTCTTCATCATTTACCTCAATAACAGATGGTTCTATATCCCCTACAGAAACAACCTCCGAATCATCAACTTCAGCATCTTCCCATGTTGAGCTATTATAAACATCACAATCAGAAATATATTCTGATATTCTTTCCTTGAGCTTTTCAGAATTAGTAGAAATATATTCTTTGATTTTTTCTGTTCTTATATTTGTATGAACGTTATATAAATCTAGTAATTTTTCCAAGCTATCTATACTGATTAGGCGCTCATTTCCTTCACAATATGATTTCAAGTCCTTATCGTCAGATATTATATATATCTTTTCATTCTCATCTAAATATGACTCTAAAGATAATAATGATATAGCATCAGGAAATTCAGCTTTCTTTTTCCCATCCCCAAAAGGTGGTTTTTTCTCAAAATATAGAGATAGCAATTCTTCGGCATCGACTTTATCTGCTTCAATGTATTCATAGTTACAACTTCTATTGTACTCATGAAAAACATCACTCGCTTTCTTGTAAATATCTTCTTCTCTTACATCAGAAAATAAAGAAGAAAGGTGCTCATCTTCTATGGTTGATAAAACACTTGCCTTTTTCTTGAATGATTGTAACGAACTTAAAGATTCCTTAATTGATAGCTGTATTTTATTCTCAACTTCTTGCTCAACAACACTTGTTAGAACATAACGCAACTCTTCAGATTCACATAGTTTGCGTAACGAGACAAAAGATTGAGAACTAAAATTATAGTTGCTTTTCACAAAGTACTGAGTATCAATAAAAACATTTCGAGTTTCTAACACTTTTCCACCTTTGAAATTTAATACTATTTCAATATAAGTAAAGCAACAGTAGCATATCAGTGATCATATGAAATGGGATACAGATCATGTTTTTATTTGTGGTTAATAAAGATACACCTTAGGTTAACTACCATGAGAAAGCGGATTGCAAAGCAATATTCCACCACTGATCTAACTCAAAGGTGTCGGTAATTCATAGCAACCTTAGGATACTATTTTTCAATTGCTGTAATAGTATTGATTGGTGAGAAATGATCTATAGTACATTGTTCCCCTTCGCACTCGAACTTCGCAGATTTCAAACTATTAATAACTTTACTTCCAACGTAATCTTTGTCGAATTTCATGATGTAGTCTAAAGCAAAAACTAAAATGACATATTGATATAATAATTGGGTGATGTTGTAAGGAATAAAAATACTATTGACTCCCAATCCTAATTCACTAACGTCTAATTTTTGTGTGCTTCCTATCATGTGGTAGCTAAGAAGTTCAGAACTTATCTCATAGTACTTTGAAGTATTCTCTATTTCATCGTTTATTTCATTTATATTAAAAAGATAGTCTTCATCAACTTTACATAAAGATTTACATAGAGCAAGGTAGTCACTAATATCCTCCTCGATTGTTATTAAAATTTCCTTATCAACACTATAATCTCCATCCATAACATTAGGAAAGAATAATTTATGTAGGAACGAAGGGTCATTACAGACTGGTTCTTTTAGTCCTTTAAAAAGATCATCATATTCAGATAGGTATTTCACAAACTCTTCTTTGTGCTTGAAGTAATTCGTAAATATGTTCTGTTGTATTGATATCTTTATCTGCGCTGCAGTTTGTATTGAACGGTGATTAGAAGCAATTATAGCAACAGCAGGAATGATTAACGCTACAATCGACAGAGGTACTTTGAATATCTCAACGAAGTTATTAATACCCTCATATGATGGATCCCACGTTAATTTGGAGTTAGTAATAATAAGACCTGCCAATATGGCTGAAGATATTACTAAGATGCCTACAGTGAACCACAGCAATTTTAGTTGAACAATACTTCTATTAGCAGCCAATGCTTCCTCCTTAATCGTGCACTATTCTCCGCACATATTAAAACAGACCGCTATACTACACTCATATTAATAAGGTTAGCTATGCTGTTAGTGCGACATTTTGATGTGAACTACATATTCTATGTGTATTTCGCAGATTTCTTAAAGTTTAACGTAGAACCTAGGCGTATTTTACGTGCCACTCATCTCAGTTTGGGGCAGAATCTTGATTGGGTAGAAAAGCAATAGTCAGCCTAGGTCAAAACCAGACTCTGAAGCTGACAGATTCAGTCTCACCTAATCCATCTTAGGTTTGTTTCCCTGCATTGAGATATACATTTAATTCTGTTAGATATGCCCCATACTGGTCAACGTATTTATGGGTAATTGGCTTCATTTGATCCCAAAATTCTTTATTGGCCTTGTCCGTATCATCTACCGCGCGTTCAAAATGCTCCTTAAACCCACTATTTTTTGCTTCTGCATATGCTATTGATTCATTAACAAAGCTTTTCTTTAAAGGATAGAATTTAGCTCGCATCACTTTATCGGCTTCAAGAGAGAGAGCTACAAGCTCTTGCGCCAAATTTAGTGCCTGCTGGCCTTTTTCTAGGTAAATAACTAAACGTTGATATATTTTTAGCAACTCTGTCACTTTAACATGAAAATTTTGCTGATACTCATAAAGAGACTGGCCTTCGTCTTGCGGAAAGTTACCAAAGTTAACTGCTAAAAACTCATAGCGAAATTCTGTAGCGGCATCATAAAATCTAAGCAATTCTTGCTTTTGTTCTTGAGAAAAAGACTTACGCATTTCAGTTTGAATATCAAATTTAGCCTTAATGAACTCAACCTGTTTTGTGATTTCTTTAATATCTTCTTTTGTGGCTAAATTTTCACCCTTTTTCTTTAGGTAACTAGAGCCAGCAATTTTAATAATTTGTTGCAGTAGGATTATTCCCACAGCACCTGCAATTCCGCTGAGCCAAACTAATTGATCACTTGTCATTTTGTTTCCTCGAAAACCTAACGCGTTAAGGTGCGAATAACGCATTGACAAAACTCCCGCATTGCACCATAGACTCCTCCTTGCCATCGAAGTTATCCACTAAACTGGTGGAAGTGCAAAATCCCTCTTAAACGTGTGTTCTAAATAGCTGTTCCTAATACTGCTACATTTGGCATTCTTGGCCTTTTACTGAGCTACATATCAAGCATTCTGTGAAAGGCTTACCGTACAAGGCTTTAAATAGATACTTGAACACCCCCTTGTAGGACAAGGGGTGCAGCGAAATGACCTACTATTAGGAACAGTCATTTAGCAAGCCGACTTCTATGTGCTCTATAGCTAGTCGCTAGTATATTGACCTTTCCCCTTCTTAATTAGAAAAAAAGCTTTTTGGTATCGGATGAAACTGATAAGAGCAATACAGAAAAGAAGTCCCTGAGCCCATGGGATAAATACCATGCCCTCATAAATATTTGCAAGAGCATAAACAATGAAATTTACGAGCATGAATACAATCAACAGAACAATTTTAAATGTAATTCTGACATGATCGTACCGTCGGCCTTGAGTAGCATCGAGTAAGCCGAGAAGAGTTGATAAGTAGACCATACCGCTTGCAATTGACCAGTCGCTTGATGCCATAATCCCTGTAAATGGCGGTAAGCCCATATTCGTATTTGCAAATATTTTTATAACCGCTAATAAACCCAAGGGGATAAGGACAATTATCGCCCCGATTAAGGCATAAATATTCTCTCTGCTTAGTCGTTCATTTTGTTTAGAAGAGTCCACGTTGATCTTCAGCCCACCATTGGTCAAGTACTTTAGTGACAACGGGTTTTTTCACTTTTCTCTCACCGTTGTCCACCCAAACTTCATAGCATATCTCAACTAGAAGGGAAGCTATACGCTTACTATCTTCTTGAAACCTTTTAAGCCACTCTGTATCTTGAATATCAGTCTCATATAAATACCCAGTCTCTGTCCTGCTTTTAAGCTTCCATTTTCCCGAGCCAATTTGAACAGGGCTGATGACATCAACATGCTCTTCACCATCAAATTCTTCTTGAAACCCTGAAAAAATGGCGTCTAAACTTCTATCCATTTGAAACGAAGTGTCGACTTTATGCCCTTTATGGCCTGATTTGCGACCGTCAGGGAACAATATAATGCTTTCTCCTGAACGATAATATTTCTTATTAGCAATCGATACATGCTGACCAGCTTTTGCTATATCAAAGTCTGTTACAGCTTCAAGGTTACCATTTAAAAATGCCTCCGCATTCGCTTCCGGAATGCTCCCATTATTTACAGCAACAAAAAAATCAGGTGAGTTGGCGCACTCATTCCGTAGGTTTTCATTGGCCCTTTTGCTTATGTCCTTAAACGTCTTTCGCTCATTACCATCACCTGAGATATCGGCAACTATACTCGAAGGCGCTAACCAATTAAGTCCCCTATTTATCCATGCTTCCAATGAAGCAATTTCAATTTTTTCTATCGTAAGACCCGGTTTAACCTTTATTTCTAAGTTCTGAATAATAGCTTTTTCTATAATCTCATAGGCAGCAATATACTCACCCATTGCATGAAATACGTTGGATATATCGCCACGACTCTTTTTGTAGTCATAATAAAACTCGATACAATTGTTGGTCGCTGTTGGGTCGGTAGCGTCTGTCATTACAGCCTTACTTATGTGATTACAAAGTCTTACCAGCCATTATCCAGTTGCATATATAGGTAGTCAAAAGATTTTTCCTTGAACGGTAACAACTTGATAGATCCCTTTTAGTTAGACGACTGACAATCGGACGAATGCGTCCTATAAAACTATGAGCGTGTTCGTACTACCAGTTGAATTCTGCATACTCGTTCAAAAGAATAGGTACTAATGCTTTTCCTTCGAATAACTACAAATAGGGCAAATTCAGATGAACAAAGCATGAATGAGCTTTTACTTTAACGTAAAAGGGGGCATAAACGTGTTTGATTAGTTGCTAGAACTCTTGTTTGTTCCAATGCCTTTTAACAGTTGCTATCCCTAGCCCAAGAGCTTCGGCCACTTTCGACTGAGACAACCCTTCTGCTTTTTTTGATTGAACAGAGGCCGTAGTGGCGTAGGCTTCTGGTCTACCAAGCTTTTTACCTTGAGCTTTAGCTCGCTCGATTCCCTCTTTTGTTCGCTCTCGAATCCGATTTCGTTCGAACTCCGCAAAGGCAGAGAACATTTGAAGCATCAATTTACCTTCAGCACTTGATAAGTCAGCCACTGGTAAATCCAAACAAACAACCTTCACCCCTTTTTCAGTGAGTAAGTTGATCGTGTTTTGTACGTCAATGTTGTCTCTCCCCAAACGGTCTAGCTTTAAGACCACCAGCATATCGCCACTTTCCATCTGGTGATTGACTAACATCTTAAACTTTTCACGCTTCATTGCTTCGACCGAACCAGACACTGTTTCGCTAATGACACGAGAATCACTCACCTCATACCCTTTCTGGCGAATAGCAATAATTTGGTTTTCGGTCGTTTGCTCTGTTGTAGATACTCGGCAATAGGAAAAAATACGCATTGGTCACTCAGCACTTGAAATTGGTATCAAATATAGGGGTATCATATAATTTCAGCATCACAAAAGATACACCCTATATTTTTGATACCGCATTTTAATATCGCAAGCTGGTATCAATATACGAATGTTTTCTGATACCAGCCAATCGGTTGATGTTTATTGCTTATTTAACATCTTCATCATTGTTTGTTGAATCAACGCTTCCATCTCTGGCGTTGCCTCTGTTCGAGGCTTAGCTAATTTCTTCAACAACTCAGCCTGACGGTAATCAGCAACATCCCCATAGCTATAAAAAGTAGTTAGCACTCCTTCGTGCCCTAAGTTCTGACTCCAGGCTTTAAACTCTTCTGCATTACTACAAAGCTTCTCACCCAATCGAACTAACGTGTTACGAAAGCTATGTGGGTTGTAATACGGTAAGTCGGCCAGTTTAAAAGCCTTCTTAAAAATTCGGCGAATAGGGCCAGCGGTAGTCCAATGCTCTCTCTGCAATCCCATAGCTTCAAACTTACGGCTTGGGCTATTCTTGACCTTGGTTTTCGGGAAGAGTGGGTCATCTGGACCAAATGATAATTCTTTGGTCAGGTAACTAAGCCACTCGGAGAAAATTTGCAGAGGCAATTCTCCCACCGGAAAAAAGTAGGTTGTAAATGTTTTACTAAACTTGGTGTTCACCTCTCGGGCATCTTGATACAAGCTTTGCTCTGCAATATCAATGTGCTTAAGTTTCAGCGATGCTACTGCACTATCTCTCGCCCCAGTTAACAAGGTAAAAGCCACCAGCGCCTGATCTCTCATCTCGACGCTGGTCATGCTTGGCATGGCCTCAAGAACCTGAGTAACTTGCTCAATTGTCGGCACTGGTCTTTTGCGTTTAGCATTGGCAATCCGAGCATCTTTTTCGGATAAATTGAAATACTCCGTATCGCTGTAATTTATGCGAGAACGATAAGTAATTTGCAGAGCAAGCCATTGGAAGAATGCTTTCAAGTGACGCAAAGTCGTATGCATTGTGGCTTTGCTCAACGGTTCATCCGTAACTACGTTTTTTTGGCTCATCAAATGCTTCTTAAAGCCAACCGCTTGTTGGTAGTGAAACTGTTTGAAGTCTTTATATTTTGTGTACTCCTCAAAGCGATTAATCGCCTTCGTCACACCATCAACTGAAGCATCACTTTGACGCTTCGCTTCTTTCAAAAACACACAGTAATTACGGATAGCTCTGACATTGTTTGTGTTGTGTTTTTTCATAACTTTCAATACTCCATCTTAGGTACAATCTAGGAGGGTGTTACCCCTCATACTTATGTGTTTTTGTGCTAACGGTACTTTCCACCAGCAATTCACTACGGATTGCATCAAGTCGCCTCCAGCTGAAGTACTTATTTACCTTTGAACCACACGCACTACACAACGCAAACACTCGACCAATGCCACCTACCTCTTGCACAAATTTTGCTGTTTCAGGGTTTGGTTTTCTTGGTGCTCGACACCTCAAACAATAGAGTTCTGAAGGCTTACATTTACGCTTATTTCCTTTCCGCTGTTGACGAATGAAAAGCCTCAAATCAGTACCCAAAATAAGAAGTGGACGAATATCATCAATGACAGGCAGACCACTCCTAATCCAATTTCGTACCGTCCTTTTATGAACACCATATAACTCAGCGACATCCTCCACGGTATAACTACGGTGGATTTTGCTTAGGTTGGGATTTAATCGCTTTTTCACTCGCTAACTCCCCTGCTTTTTACTTGCAGAAATGCGAGCATCCAGCCAATGTTCCACGTCCATTTCTACCCAACCAACTGCACGCTCACCCAGAGAGATCGACTGGGGAAAGTCGCCCTTGGACATACGCAAGTAAATGCTGCTGCGTGATAGACCAGTCTTCTCTTTAACTTCTGGTAATCGAATAATTCTTTTGGACATAAAAAAACCTCTTAGCTGTTTATGGGACAGCCAAGAGGTTATTGAATTGATGCCTTGGTAAATCCTAATTAGGAAAACCAAATTCCTAATTAGGATTTGTTATTTACGCCTTCTTTCCATTGCGTCATCTACTTGTTCCACGATTTTTCGAATTGTCTCGTTCGATATAGGCACACCTGCTCTTTCAGTTATTTCTTGTAATGAAGTACTTATGCCGCGAATTGACAGGTCTATTCTGGCTTCGTTACATAGCGCCCCAATCAAAGCAAGTAGTGTATTGCGCTCTCTAACTGCTAATGGTTTATCAGGCTGCGGTGGTGCTGTAGGCTCATCTTGCAGCGATAGAACAAAGCGCGTGAGTTCATCTGTTCTAATGACAAATTGATAGCTATGATCCTCAAGCGGAAGATAATCGCCATTTTCTTCATGATCACCGGTTTCATTTTGCATAAATGCAAAACTAAGCTGCATAATCTCTTCAAGTTCAGCGTCATTTAGACAATCTAGTGCATCGCTATTACCGCTGTTCACAATATCATTAATAGTTAGACCGTTGGATTTCAGAAGGCCATCTAACCGTGCTTGCAGAGCAGTACGATTTTCATCATTAGCCATAAGGAGAAGGCTATTTTGAAGTTTGTAGATCAACTCTCCTTGCTTCAAAAAAAAACCATTTACCCCTCTAAAAACAGGCTCTGGGCCACCCACTTGTTTTTGATAAAACTCTTTGATTTTTTGGGATTCGATTCCAATCATGGCTAGGTCCCAGATGCCATCAATGACACGAACCTGTTTATCGAGTACTAGCCATTTGTTTTTTTCAATCTGAAGCTCATCATCTAAGCAAATGATATATGGTTTATCTAAAGCCTCGTTTGTCGCTAGGTTAAAATCAACTTGATACTGATTAGTGTCATTGTCTTGACTGGAAACATACTGCCCACCTATGGCGTATGCTTGGTCGATGAGTCGAACCGACACCGTTAACTTATTATCTAGTGCTAGCTCATAAATATCAGCTACAGATACTGGCTCATCTAAAGAGTTAGACAAATATCTTGCAGCATCCGCAATAGTAAAATATTTCTTTAATTTTAATAACTTACTCATTTATTTTTCTTTATTCCACCAGCAAAGGGACCTGACAATTTAGTTTGTATAATTTATGGAAAAGCAGAGGCAATTTACGCAACATTGCAAACATTACCACAAACCTCAATTCTAAAATCTACATTAAGATCTAAAACAACTCGCGCGCTGGACAATGTCACAATTCAGGTAGAAAAAAGAAATTTGGGTTATGACAACAATAAATGGGTACACCGCAAGGTACATCGATATAAATCAAATCGAACTATACACATTTATTTCATGAAGTTAACACTCCGGTTCAACTTCGCCAGCCCCAAACATACGTATGATAACGTCCTAGGACGTTCTGAAAGCCCGGTAGGTTAATGACTTACCGGGCTTTCTTGTATCTAGAGAACTAATAGGACAGGCATACTTAAGAAACCATCAATCCTGTTAGTTTCACTCCATAGCAACACCAATCCCAATCTGATCCTCTGCCCCTTTTAAAGTCTGGCATATGAACTATGGTCATTATTCCACCAGCAAGGATTGACTCATGACCACCGCCAGAAAACAACAAATATGCCTAGAATCAACGCACTACTACCACTGTGTTTCACGCTGTGTGCGGCGCACCTTTCTCTGTGGTTACGATGAAGCAACAGAAACGTCTTTTGAACACCGTCGCGAGTGGATTGAAGCGAAGATCAAACAACTCAGCAGTATCTATTGTATTGATATTTGCGCTTACGCAGTAATGAGCAACCACTACCACCTGGTGGTACATATTGATAAAGAGAAAGCACAAGCATTAACGAAACAAGAAGTCATTGATCGCTGGTGTGCCCTTCATAACAAACCAGTACTAATTCAGCGGTTGTTAAATGGTGACACCAATAGCGACGCCGAATTCAATGCCTGCAAAACCATCATCGACGATTGGCGTTCTCGGCTCGCCAACCTCAGCTGGTTTATGCGTGAGCTCAATTTAGATATCGCCACACAGGCGAATAGAGAAGATAAATGTACCGGACATTTCTGGGAAGGCCGCTTTAAGTGCCAAGCATTGCTGGATGAACAAGCGCTGGCTGCTGCAATGGCCTATGTCGATTTAAACCCAATCCGTGCTGGCATAGCCAAGACGCCAGAAAAGTCTGACTATACGTCGATAAAAGCAAGGCTTCAGGCTCTGAAAAATGAAAAGCTAACGGCTCCTTCACTTCACCCTTTCATTGGTAACCCAAACAACGCCATCATCAAAGGGATCCCGATGCAATTGATGGATTACATAGAGCTTGTTGACTGGACAGGTCGACAGCTTCGCAAAGGTAAAACAGGGTATATTGAATCCAACACACCGCCAATCTTGCAACGTTTAAATATTGAGCAGAAAAATTGGTTAAAAGCCTGCACGCAGTTTGAACGACAACGTGCGTTGCTCATTGGCTCATCGCGATCCATTCAGGCTGCAACGGTAACTTTCAACCGTTCTCGGGCACAGGGTTACAGGCTCACCACGTAAATAGCCTTAGATAATYAAAAGCTCCTACCTAATTCTGGTCTCAGAAGGGTAAACCTTCCTTCCAATAMCCCATAAAYCACRAAATTGCTTCAGGYTYAGGCTATTACAARCAAGAAAAGCMACAATGCTATTTCGGATGTATTTGACCAACTTAATGGTGTTAGTCTTAGTTACTTATTTTAGCTATGCCTGTCCAAGATACTAATCTCTATTGGTGCTGTATTTGAGTTCGTGTTATTACCTATTTGGGCAGTCTTTTTGTGTCAGGATAGTGTTAAAATTTAACTAAGGAAATAGAAATAAAAACTGAACTATTAGATATTACTGAAGATGAAGTATGTTATTGAATGGATGATTAAGAATGAACTATATTAGCTTACAACTAGACGCAGAAGCACAAGCAATTGCTGGTGCTCTGCTAGATGGGTTAGATGATAATAATGGCTGGCTCAAGATGACTGCTCGATTTGCTCAACAAATAGACTCCAAACTAAGTGAAAGTCTTTATGTTGGCAAAGTGAAGTGGTTTAGTGACTCTGATTACATTGAAAAAGAAATTGAGTATCAATAGCCTAGCAGTACCTAGTATTTGAGTGCTTAATAATGGTAGTTAATTTAACTCTTCAAGTGCTTGGTTACGAACCCACCTTACTGCAAGGTCAATGATGAACTTACGCTGTGTGTTCGTGGGTAAGTCAACCGATTTACGTTGGATATTTTTTGACTATAATGCACCTTTTTACAAAGCAAGTATGAGTTTAGCTAAACTTCTATCTGTACCATGCTGAACCATAACTAGGTTGTAAAAATGCCGTACCTACTAAGGTGGTCTACGTTATGTTGAAAGATAGAGTGACACGAAATTGTCCATTTTCTTGTTAGCAACACTAAACGCTTTTGTTTCTCTCGATTTCAGATTTCTTAAAGTCAGGTATACCAAAGAGACACAATAATGTGATTGCCAGAACACTCGATTTTTCCACAAATTTAAAAAAAAGTTCTGTCACAATTCTTCTTAGGAACCGAAGTAGGAACCAAAATAAAAATCAATTCAATATAAACCCATTAATTTCAATGATTTAATTAATAGGTTCAACTTACGCCAGCCCAAACGTTTGGAAAAGGACACCTTCGGGTGTCCTTTTTTGTATCTATCAAGAAGTAAAATCAATGAGTTACGCGTATATTAAGGCCTATTAAGAAGTAGTATGTGACGCTGCACGTACCGTAAAAATATGTATAATTTTACGCATTTTTCAACAACTACTTATTGTTATTAAGAATGTGACACAATAAACCTCTTTTTTGTCACAATTTATGGCGCAATTACTTCTAAAGTGGCGCGATTATGTCACAATTAACCAAGCATTGATGTCACATTTATTTCAGGCGCTCTCGTATGAGTATTACAGAACTTAAAGCTTATCTACAAAAGCAAACAGCCCCAGTATCCATATCCGAGATTTTAGCAGCACACCCAGACCTCATTAGAAGAACACTTCAACGATGGTTAAACCTGCTTATTAAAGACAATATAATTCAAGCTCTCGGAGAAGGTCGCGCTCGAAAATACCAGGGATTAGAGACAACTCCTCATTTAGATGAAGAGCATGCTGACCTATTTCCTAGTTACATTCCGGTATCGCCTGACAGTAAAGACATCATTCACTATTTATCGCAACCAGTCTCAGCCCGTCATCCAGTAGGATATGAGCGTGATTTTTTGACATCTTATAAGCCTAATACGACTTACTACCTTTCTGAGCCTATCCGCCGTCAACTTCACCGTATGGGTACGACAAGTCATGCAACTCAGCCAGCAGGCACCTATGGTAGAGACATATACAACCGCCTGCTAATTGATTTGTCTTGGGCATCTAGTCACTTAGAAGGTAACACTTATAGTCGATTAGATACTGCTGAGTTAATCGAGCATGGCAATTTTGCTGAAGGTAAGGCACTCATCGAGACACAGATGATCCTGAACCACAAATCTGCAATTGAACTACTGATCGATAATGCTGAAATTGTGGATTTCAATCGTTTTACTTTGCTAAACATCCACAGCGCATTGTCAGAAAACTTATTGCCAAATCCATTTGATGAAGGCCGACTTAGAACACATGTCGTAGAAATTGGTGGCAGTGTATATAAACCGATGTCATCAGAAGATGTTATTAGTGTTCAATTTGATGAAATATTAGTAAAAGCAAGCCAAATCAAAGATCCCTTTGAACAGTCCTTCTTCATTATGGTTCATCTCCCATATTTACAGCCATTTGCTGACGTGAATAAAAGAACCTCGCGCCTAGCAGCAAATTTACCTCTCATCAGAGCTAACCTATGCCCTCTGACTTTCTTAGATGTTCCTGAAGAGGCTTATAGCAAAGCAACTCTTGGTGTGTATGAGATGAATCGAGTAGAGTTGCTTCGCGATTTATACATATGGGCTTATGAGCGTTCAACCAAAGAATACCTCGCAGTCAAACAAGAGCTAGTAAAACCAGATCAACAGCGACTGCAATACCGAGAAATTGTGAAGCGTTTAGTAAAAGAAGTAATCCTATCACCAGATTCATTACCGCAAGATGTCATTGAAGATTCACTTAGTAATGAACCCAACGAACTGGTTAGAGAAAACATATCGACACTAGTGCTAGAAGAACTGCGAAGGATACACGAAGGGGTTTTAGCGAGGTATGGTTTAAGACCTTCCCAGCTAGATACTTGGAAAAAAGCACAAGCATAATTGCTACCTGGTAAAAAAACCATTACAGGTTAAAGGTGAGCAGAGAAGACTCACGAAGATGCACCAGGACGCCCAGAAAGCCCGCTAAGCCAACGGATTAGCGGGCTTTCTTGTATCTATAGCGTCTAACTACCTTCAATGACATCCAGGAATTTTAGTAGTACGCTTAGTAGTACTCAATCAATACTACTTGTGACGTTGTTGTGCTAGCGGCGGTACTTCTTTGAATACTTCTCAGCCAACGCTTGGGCTTCAGTGAGTCCCTTTTTATCTAGATTAGCTGCCGCCAACTCACGGTCTTTAAATGCATCTTGATATCCACCTGCCGCTGATACAGAAAACCAGGCATAAGCTTGCTTGTGATCTTGCGAAATACCATCTCCGTTGCCATACATGACGCCAAGGTTGTACTGGGCATTTGCTTTTCCTCTCTCAGCTGCCTTACGGAACCAATAAACAGCCTGCTGGTAATCCTGTGGAATACCTTGGCCGTTGTTGTACATGATGCCAAGGTTGTACTGGGCATTTGCATTCCCCTGCTGTGCTGCTTTTTGGTACCAGTAGACAGCCTGCTGGTAATCTTGAGCGACACCTTGATCTAAGACATACATAGAGCCAAGCAGGTTCTGAGCGAGTGCATCTCCCTGCTCTGCCGCTTTACGATACCAATATGCCGCCTGTTGGTCGTCCTGCGCGACGCCATCTCCGTGTTTATACATAGAGCCAAGGGAGAGCTGAACAAATGCATCGCCTTGCTCAGCGGCTTTGCGGAACCAGTAAACCGCCTTTTCAAGATCCTGGGGAATACCATCACCATGTCGATACATGGAGCCAAGAGTGAGCTGCGCATTCATATACCCCTGCTCTGCGGATTGGCGGAACCAAGAAGACGCCTGCTGGTGATCCTGTTTAACACCATCTCCATGTCGATACATCGAGCCAAGGTTAAACTGCGCATTCATATACCCCTGATCTGCGGCCTTACGGAACCAGTAAACAGCCTGCTTGTAATCTTGGGGGACACCTTGTCCATATTTATACATAATGCCAAAGCGATGCTGAGCCTTTGCACTCCCCTGCTCTGCGGCTTTGCGAAAATGCTCCAATGCATCGGTGTAATTACCTTGTTGACCGTGTTGATCACTAATATCTACGTCACTAATATCAACGTTACTATCAGCCCAAGCCAACCCGCGAAAGGCAAACCAACAAGTGAGAAGACAAGCCAAAATAACCTTTTGCATCTCTTAATCAACCTGATGACTATTGATGTGATGTAATTATTATTAGCTTATACGCTGAGAATAGAAAATTATTTATGATTCATTAAGCTATAGAATACGTTTGTTGCTGATAATTATCTGAAATATAAAGTTAAAATCAAATCACAGGAGCGGGCAATATTTCACTCCAATAAATCATTCAAAACAGTCTTAATTCACAAATAAGCTAATGCGCACTGTTATTGGGTTTTACAGACTTAGCAACACCATTTAACCCGTTGATTTTATGAGCCAAATCACTCAAGTGTTTCTGCTTTGTTTTGTTAGAAATATCTATAACTAAGCGCTTTATTTTTTCATTTGAATACATTTCAAAAAGGAACCAATGGTAGTTTAGATTTAATTGAATAATGCATGAACATTACATCCCCTTGCTGAATGACAACTTAATAATGCTGAAACACATCCGACACCGGTGACGCAATAACTCAGGCTTTGCTGATGCATGCAAAACACCCAAACATGCCATTTTAATACTAAACGTTACAGTTGAATTTCTGATGTTCAGCTCAGATTCAATATTCACACGTTATGCTTCTAACCATCAGCTTGATGCTGAACCACTGCTAATTATTTTGTGTATTTTTCATTTTGCTGAGCATTTTTTGCTCAGCTTTTTTTTGCTTTGAAAACAGTGGCGGTGTGTTAATTCTGTCTGTAAGCGCAAGTATCAATGTGATTGAACGTTTCAGAGCTATACCCAAGTTACCTCAAGATGCAGGATTCAGAGTGATGCCAGCCAGTTCAATTCAAGGAAAATGTGCGAAGGAATGACTAGTCCTTTCGAGTGCATTTGACATAGAAGTGGGCTGGCTGGATCACTCCCGAAGGGCGAGTTTTCCAGGCACTAATGTTGCGTTGCTGATTTTTGATGTAGAGCGCTATATCTGCAAATCAGCGCCTGACCTTAGCGCCTGGAAATTCTCGCTGAAACGAGCATCTTGAGGTTACTTGGGTATATGTACAAAAAACATTCTGACCTAAAGGGTGCTAAGATCGATTTTAGTGCTAAGCGAGGCGTACTAGCTGGAACATGGGGCGGCAAAGATGGCTTTCGGACTCAAGGCTGCAGGCAATGATAAGTGTTTGGTATGGAGCGGATGGGTAATACTGGCTACCGCGCTTCTGGTAATCCCCCCTTTGGCGGGTGCATTCCTTACCGGCAAACCTCTGGCACCGTACCTGAACTTTATGCCCTCGACCCTCTATGTACAGCACCCTCCCTTTTCTTGGCCGGTATTTATAGCACTGACTTTATTGATATTTACCTGTATCTCGCCTTTTCTGTATCGCCTGCTTCGCGTACAGAGCCCCCCCGTCAAGCCAGTATCTAAACAAGCAACGTTTCCTTGGTGGGGGTGGTTGGGTATAGCGCTGCTCCTCTTCAGTTGGAAACTGGCCTGGGCTAGCGTCGATGAATCAAACGAATGGCAGCGATATACTTTCACGCCCCTCTGGATCGGATACATTCTGCTGATGAACGCTCTGAGCGTAAAGCGTAGAGGCCGCTGCTTAATGCTGTCTCAACCGGGAAAGTTCCTGCTGCTATTTGCCGTCAGTGCACTGTTTTGGTGGTTCTTCGAATATCTCAACCAATTTGTACATAACTGGTATTACGTGGGGTTGGGTGATATTTCTCCATTAAGCCGCATACTCTCTGCCAGCCTGTCTTTTTCAACCGTACTTCCCGCCGTACTGAGTACAACGTATTGGATGGCGACTTCCAGCCGCATGCAGCATGCTTATACCAATCATTGGACATTCAAAATTTCCTACCCGCGTCTACTCGCAGTATTAGGGTTGATAGCGTCGACCTTATCTCTGTTTGCGTTGGGTGGGTGGCCTGATTATTTCTACCCCCTCATTTGGCTATCTCCCCTGATTGTATTGCTGTCATTACAAGTATTGGCAGGACATCAAACGGTATTTTCATCGATGCAATATGGGGATTGGCGTCCTGTTTGTCTGCCGATACTGGCTGGTCTACAGTGTGGATTTTGTTGGGAATTGTGGAACTATGGAAGTACCGCACATTGGCAGTACAGCATTCCCTATGTCGACCGTTTCTATCTGTTTGAGATGCCCTTGCTGGGATATGCGGGCTATTTCTCATTTGGGCTGGAGTGCATCCTGATAGCCTCGTTGCTGGGGGTGGAAGTACACGCCGATCTCCCCGAAAGTTAAAAAGCATCTACTATTCACTGAATCATACTTCTGTGCCCACAAGCCTGCGTATCCCCCACCAGCATATCCCCTCCCGGCATATTGCTGGTAATTCTTCCCTCTAATTGGCTTTAGTTAACACGATACTCAACGGCAATGACCAGTCTTTTTTATCGTTCAGCCCATTCGTTATTTCGCTTTAAGCCGGCATTACCAAGCAACCTAAGCGTAAAGGTCAACAAGTAAAAAACATTCCTGGCACCCATAAACTTTACTAGAGACATATTAGAGAGAATTATCACAATTACAGATGCTTCAGCGCTGAACATGCGGTAAATACAATACAAAACACCACACAGTGACCTTCAACTAGTCGTTTTATTGATAATAAATTTTTCGATAAGGACTGCAATACAATAACATTCACCGTTTTTTCTCCTTCCAATCTTATACGGCCTGAATCTGCCTTATTTCCACAGAGTTATTTTGCCACACGAAATTTGTGCCTTTTTTTACCCATAAGTCTTTTTAGGCATATTCCTTTAACGAAATCAATCGCACTTTTTATTCCCCATAGATTCCTTCAATGGCGTTATCAGTAAAATAGAATATGACTTTTAAGAATGCCTTTTACATTCATTTTACTGTGAGCAGGACGCTAAAATTATGGAATATTTAGAGAGAATTAAGCGGTTAGCTAAAATTCAAGGCATCAGCCAAAAGCAACTCGGTGAAGCATTAGAGCTTCAACAAGGCACAATGAGCCGTAAGCTGTCAGGCAAGTACGGTATTGAAGTGCGTGAGCTTGAAAAAATAGCAGACACCCTGAATACGTCTATCAGCTATATCCTGACGGGTCAGATTGATACTGGAACGCAGGCAACCACAACGATCACCAATGAGTCGACACAAGGTTCAACCTGTACCTATATTCCGATTATTCATCGCAAAGACTTCATTTCATACAGCGAAGGGGGATCTGTTGACGTTTTGAGTAAACGCGCTATTCCTCAACACCTTAAGCGTGATGAATGCCTTGGCTTATTCGTGGACAATGAAAATATTGCCCAATGTGCCCCAGTGGGCAGCTATGCTCTGGCAACCAAAACGGCAGCTTATAGCCCTAAGCAGCCTGTTTTTGCCTCAGTTCGAGGCAGTGAGCCTGATTTTTACCACATGACTCAATTAGCTGACGGGGTCGTTTTCTCAACGTCACAGCCTGATTTTCCGAATCTGTTTGTGAACAATGATGAGTTCCAGATCCACGGTTACATCATTCAGTCTGACTGGGCTTATAATCGCTAAAAATGCAGCCTGGGTTATGCCGAGCGTGACTTAGGGCTGTGACTCCGTAAAATAGCTGGGGTTAAATGATGAATTGGTATTTATATGTCGACAATTATCGTTGCCTCAGCGAATCCAGCCAAAATATCTGCCGTCACTGATGCGTTTTGTGAAGCGTTTCCTGAGCAGTCTTTCTCTATCGAAGGGATCAGTGTTTCAAGTGAAGTCAGAGATCAACCGCTATCAGCCGATGAAACGCTAAGAGGTGCTCGTAACCGGGTTAAGAACGCTCGTCAAATACGTCCAGATGCTGACTACTATGTCGGGCTGGAAGCGGGTATAGATGAGCACTATACCTTTGCCTGGATGGTGATTGAAAATGGAAATCAACGCGGTGAGGCTCGCTCAGCTTCGCTCCCTTTGCCTGCGCTGGCATTGGAAAAAATACAGCAAGGTATTGAATTGGGTGATGTGATGGACGAAATGTTCAATCAACAGAACATCAAGCAAAAAGGCGGAGCCATTGCAATGCTAACCAATAATATACTCAGCCGCAGTTCTGTCTATCAGCAGGCGCTGATCCTGGCTCTGATCCCTTTCATGAATCAGACCCTATTTCCACCAAGCAAAAGCTAGCTTATCCAGCAAAGGGGGCAAAAAAGGCCGTGATTCAGCTTCCGGCTGGCAATTACTGCTGCTTTTTCAGCAACTCAGCCAGCCAAGCTTTTGTTTCGTCATCGTGATGCTTTAACTCATTTGAACCACGGGTGATAGTCGCGACGCCCACTCCTAGCAACTCGCTGATTTTACGTTGGCTGCGTTGTCCGTTTAGCAGTTCGTGAAAAATATTTACTCGTCCCAGTAGTGTATCCTTCTCATCGGGAGTCAGTAAGAACTTTAACAAGACATCATCTTTTTGCTCACCTGCAGCCTGACGCAATAAATCGACGACCTGTTGCCAATCAGTAAAATCAGGCATTTCTGGAGTTGTGGACATTTGAACCTCATAACAGCATTTTGAATCTGATAAGAATTTTACCGTGTTATCGCAATTTCACCAAGGTTGGATTGGTATCAATAACGTGCCGATAATTCATTCTGATTCAGCAGGTTGGTTTCCTTACCAATCAGACCACCGTAATAGACTTCAAACATCAATACGTTCTGCACATATCCCCGGGTTTCATTAAAAGGAATCGCCTCAATAAAAGCGAATACATCCAGCGTACTATCACTTCCTTTTCGCCATCGATTCACCCGTGTCGGCCCGGCATTATACGCGGCAAACGCATATACCCGATTATTATCGTAACGATCAAGCATCATCTTAAGGTATCCGCTGCCTAATCGAATATTGACGCCAGGATCAAACAGGCTGCGTTTACCTTGGTAATTCCGGCCCAATTTTTTCGCCGTATCTTTTGCCGTCGCTGGCATCAGCTGCATTAAACCACGCGCCCCTACCGGAGATTGTGCTTCCGCATTCCAGGCACTTTCCTGTCTTGCCAGTGCCATCATCGTCGTCGCTGGCAAGCCTCGTCTTTTGCTAAAAAAATCAAACCACCATTTATGAGCTATGGGAAAACGTAACTCGATGTGATCCCATAACTGGCCAGAAATCGTCGCCTGCACCGCCAGGTGGTGCCACTTATTGGCGGCAGCATAAGAGGCCAGGATCTGAACCTGCTCATTATCAAGACCATTCAGCAAATAGGTCCACTCACGATTGGCTGCAAAAATCTTTTCTAATGCGATTAACTCTTTGATCCGATTCAGCGTTACCGCATATGTCTGACTATGTTTCAATGTCGCCGGGACTTTTTTTACCGGATAATGAATCGGTTTCTTCAACACTGTTGCTGCGGCGACACTGTAAAAATCACGCTGGCCAAGTAACGATGTGTAGATTTTGTCTGCAGCTTGTTGTTGACCTTTTTGTGCCAGCAAATGAGCTTGCCAGAATGTCCACCGGGTTGTTTGCTTCGCTTCTTTCGGCAAGCGCTTAATCCATTCTTCAGCGCCTTGCCAATCAGCCTCTCTAATGGCTAAACGGATCCGGCGTTCAAGCAAGTGAGTTTGTGAGCTGGTGCGAATTTTACTGTCGCGCCATCGGAGCAAGTCTTCCTTCTCGGTCGAAAATAGCCGCGCAGCGCTGTAGTCAGCCAAAACCTGACGTTTTGCCTTGCTAAAGTGTTGTCCGTCCATCACCGCCTGATATTGCTTCACCGCTTCTTTGATATCTTTTCGCGCCAGACGTTTATACGCAATCACCGTAAGATCCTGATTAAAAGGCGTTACTCTGCTACGTTTTGCAAAGCGCGAAACCTGCTCCGGTTTATCAAATAATGCCAAGACATCGTTGCCGTTCTCTTTACCGGCTTCGGTCAGCTGCTTATTCAGATACTTTAAACGACTGCTATTGCCTTCTGCATACACCAAGAGCATGCGATCAAGGATCAAGGTATCTGTCCGTTGTCCTGCTTTTTGCCACTTTGCGAGCAAAGGATCACAGGCATCACTGAGCGATTTACCCGTCAGCCAGAGAGACTGCGCCCCCTGCCAGGCAACGGCCGTATTTCCCAGCTTACTCTGTGCGTAATAGTAGTGACATTTCAGTAGCTCTCCACCCGGTGGCATCGGTTGTACATCAATGAAATTTTGCCAACGATTAGTATTAGCCAAGCGTGCCAGATACCGTTCTTTAATCGTGGTGCTAAACGGCAAGGTCTTATGCTCGTTAATAAAAGCTTCGACCTGCTCAGGTGTTTTATCTTTCAAATGGCGAGTAAATTCACGATAGTCGAGGTAGGGGTACAGAGGGTAATCGTCAAGCTTATCTCGCAGCTGACGATATTTGTCTATCTTGTTATTCTCCAGTGCGACTCCAGCCTGTTCATACCACTCACGTTGCTGTTCTAGCGGTGCCGCCTGGCTGATCAGAGCACACCCTAACCCCAGCATAAGCAAAGCGGCAGATAAGATCTTATGGACAAAAAAGCGAGACACTAGAAAACTCCATTCCGGTTTGCTGTTTTAGTCTGGTATTTATTTATCTTAAACGCTAATTATGATCAGTGCTGTTAAACTTAGGTCGAGAACGAGTAAAATACCCCCTTTCAATTAGATTAGAGATCGCAAACGGATATGGCTGAATACGTCTATACCATGTCGCGCGTGGGCAAAATTGTTCCACCTAAGCGTCAAATTCTGAAAGATATTTCTTTAAGTTTTTTTCCTGGAGCCAAAATCGGTGTTCTGGGTTTAAACGGTTCTGGTAAATCAACCCTGCTACGTATCATGGCCGGTATCGACACCGATATCGAAGGCGAAGCCCGCCCGCAAGCGGGTTTAAACGTCGGCTACCTGCCACAGGAACCGGTACTTGACGAAGAAAAAACCGTACGTGAAATTGTTGAAGAAGCCGTCTCTGAAGTTAAAGATGCCCTGACTCGCCTTGACGCGGTTTATGCCGCCTACGCAGAACCCGATGCTGACTTCGATGTACTGGCAAAAGAGCAAGGTGAGCTTGAAGCGCTGATTGAAACCAAAAATGGTCACAATCTTGAAAACGCACTTGAGCGTGCCGCTGATGCACTGCGTCTGCCCGAGTGGGACGCTCCAATCAAATTGCTATCAGGTGGTGAGCGTCGCCGTGTTGCTCTTTGCCGCTTGCTGCTTGATAAGCCAGACATGCTTCTGCTGGATGAGCCAACCAACCACCTTGATGCAGAATCTGTTGCCTGGTTAGAGCACTTCTTGTGTGATTACAGCGGTACTGTTGTGGCAATTACCCACGACCGTTACTTCCTGGATAACGCAGCAGGCTGGATTCTGGAACTTGACCGTGGTGAAGGTATTCCATGGCAAGGTAACTACACCTCTTGGCTAGAACAGAAAGATGCACGTCTACAGCAAGAGTCATCACAAGAAAATGCGCGTCAGAAGACCATCGCCAAAGAGCTTGAGTGGGTTCGCCAGAACCCTAAAGGTCGCCAGGCGAAATCTAAAGCCCGTATGGCTCGTTTTGAAGAACTAAATACCAACGATCACCAGAAACGTAATGAAACCAATGAACTGTTCATTCCGCCGGGTGAGCGCCTGGGTGATAAGGTTATTGATGTTACCAACCTGACGAAATCATTTGGTGATCGCGTTCTGATTGATGACCTGTCATTTAGCATGCCAAAGGGCGCTATCGTCGGCATTATCGGTGCTAACGGTGCCGGTAAATCAACCCTGTTCAAAATGCTAAGCGGTAGCGAGCAGCCTGATTCAGGTACGATCGAGCTGGGTACAACCGTTAGCCTGGCATCGGTTGATCAGTTCCGTGACAGCATGAACGATGACAACTCCGTGTATCAGGAAATTTCTGAAGGTGCAGAGATCATCCGCATCAATAATTATGAAGTACCGGCACGTGCATACGTTTCACGTTTCAACTTCCGTGGCAGTGATCAACAAAAGCGTATTGGCGATCTGTCTGGTGGTGAACGTAATCGTGTTCACTTGGCGAAACTGCTAAAAGCGGGCGGTAACGTATTACTACTCGATGAACCGACCAATGACCTGGATGTTGAAACCCTGCGAGCACTGGAAGAAGCGCTGCTTGAGTTCCCTGGCTGTGCCATGGTTATCTCGCACGACCGTTGGTTCCTTGACCGTATTGCAACGCACATTCTTGACTACCGTGATGAAGGTCAGGTTAACTTTCACGAAGGTAACTACACCGAATACACCGACTGGTTGAAGAAAACCCTTGGTGCGCATGCGGCTGAACCACACCGTATCAAGTACAAGCGTATGACAAAGTAATGTTCTGCTAAGCGAACATTACTGACATCGTATTAATGACAAAAAAGGGGCTGCCAATGCATAATGCCGTTCACTTAACGTGAGCGGCATTGTTTTTTCTAACGGGATATCGGTTTTTTGAGCACTTCAATACTCTAGGGTAACTTCGTTCTCTTCTAGCAGGTAAAATAAACTGCTTCGCGATCTCTTCTAGTACCATTACTTGTTTCGGTATGTTCCCTGGTGTCACAAATGGCAACTGCGTTAACTCATGAACAATATGCAATGCCGCCC
>NZ_JAKJSP010000068.1:0-37714 GCF_050337085.1 Photobacterium sagamiensis
TATTATTTGATTGGTCATTGAGCATTCCACCGCCCGTCGTATGTTGATAGCCAAAAATGACGGCCACAATACCCCATAGCAACAGGTTGGCAATAATAAACACGTCGACAGACCAATATCCAGTAAGCATCTTTTATCCCTTACACAAGATCACAATATACTGATAAAAACGGATAGACTTCGACCATAATCAAACAATCAATGCCGTACTTATCCATCTGATTTTTATTGATATTATCCTTCATCTTTTTTTGTTGTTCTACATCAGTCACCCAAAATAGATTAACAATAAAAAGCAGCTTGTTGGTGCCTATCTTGGATGACAGGCAGGAAGATAACTAGCAAAAAACTGCTGGTTACTTGCTGATTACTGCCGATGGATTTAGTTTGTGAACAGAGGAGGTATTGCGGTTCTTTAAGTTATTGAAAAATGGAAAGCGTATCTTTTTGATTGGGGCCATAATAATCTAGATAGAGCGATAAATCGTGTCTAACACAGTGGCCCCACCAAAGGCCGCTTCGTTAGCCTTTCTGGAGATAACAATGGACGTTACACTTCGGCAAGCACGGGAAAGTGACATTCCGTTTCTGCAGTTACTTAGAAACATGACCATGAATCACTATTTAACAGTCTCAGGAATAGCAACAGACGAAACATCGCATCTGGATCGCATTCGTTATCATTTTGATGATGCCAAAATTGTATATAGCGAAGATAACCGTATAGGTTTGTTCAAGTTCTACTTTGATGGATCAGGCTGGCACATTGTACAGATTCAAATACTGCCGGAGTACCAAGGAAAAGGCATAGGTGCAAAGTTACTCACTGAGATCCAAAAGCTCGCGAATGACAATCAACATAATGTTAAATTGAGTGTTTTAAAATCAAATCCCGCTAAAAAATTGTATCAAAAACTGAGGTTTACCGTTGTAGCAGAAAGTGATAATGAGTTAACCATGCTGTATGAACCGATAAAAAACTCAGTGTAACCGTTAAAAAACAGAAGACATTTAGCACTTACTATTCCTATTAAATGGTATGAACGATGAAAAGAGCAAAGCCACCGACGCGATTAAAACGGTTTATAACGGATATCTCTGTCCACACACCTTTTTCGGAAATGTTGCTTCTATTGATTGTGCTATGGCTCGTATTTTCTGGTGGTATGTATTTTTCGGAGTTGAATATTGAAAGTTCGTCTATCCGTTCGTATGGAGATGCGCTGTATTGGTGCGTAGCTGCATTTACCACAGCAGGAATAGCGGATGCGCCGAAATCGAATATGGCTCAGTTCGTCGGTGGTTTATGGATAGTTATTGGTTCAACGTTGTTCTTTGGGGCTATCGTTGCAACGGTTACAACCTATTTCATGAGGCCAATGCAGCGTCCTCATAAAAGGATAATTGATACAATCGAGTACAACCTCGAACAATTGAATGATCTGACTATTGACGAGCTTGATTTATTGAAGGAAACAGTTGATACGTTGATCATCCATGTCGAACGTATTAAGAAAAAACAAACAAGAAAATAGTCAGTGGCTTAGCCCGTTCATGAACACCTACTTACATAACACTTTCTTGCAGACGTAGCTTTGTGACTTTCTGTTTGAACATGGCAAGCGATCCTTCGAATTCGGGCAAAATAGTGAATGTCTTTGTGCTTGATTGATAACGACCGATCTGACGTTGTTCAGGACGGAACGTAAAGATGTAATCGTCCAGCTCTTCGCTAAGGTAAAACTCATCATCACGATATTGTTTCTGAGCGCTACTAAAACAACGGTTAAAAAAGTCCAGCAGTTCGTGAGCTTGAGGTGATTGAAACATTTCATCGCCGATCGTGGCACCGTTTAGATCAGAAACTAACACACGGTAACTATGTACACTGTATTTCATGATATCGAACAACTTACGCCGCTGTAACTGAGTCGGTTTTACCGCAACATGCACCCGTCCTCTCGCTTCATAACGGATTGCCCCGGTCGATGCCATGAGATTAACAATGGTGATTTCATCAATAATACCAACCATCTCTTCAGGCATCAGTGCCGCTACCGCTCGGTGGAACTGGCGATTGTTCATATCTGAGCGTTGCAAATTCAATAAACGGCCATCAGGCAAAATATAACCGCCATCCTTAGCGTGCCGTGTGATACCAAAGTGCGTCACGAGTTTGGACAGTAGCGCTTCATTAAAATAAGGTATTTGTTGAATTGTCATGCTCACTCATTGAAAAAACTGCAGAAATAGCAGTTTTTTATGATTAACTAAATTTATAAAAATATCAGTGCGTAAACTCGCATTATGATGAAATTCTGTTGCAAGCCTAACTCGGAGTAGCCCTGATATATCATCCATAAAAAAGGACTCCTCAGAGCCCTTTTGTTAAAACCAAACTGATTAAAAATGTCTTCAGACAGATTTCAATTTAAAAGCACTCACTTCCTGAACTAACTCTGTCATACGAAGCTTCACCGCCCCCATTTCATCCTGAATACTAACAATCGTCTGGTTGGTATTTTGCGCCATGTCTAACAGATCATCGACATCAGCATCAACCGCATTTGCGGTCTGCGACTGCTGACTGGAAGCTGTGCTGATACTGGCATTGAACTCAGCGATCTCATTAACCGTTGCAATGCTATCGCAGCGCTGATGGGTCTGCTCGCTCACTGCGCGGGCTTTATCGACCAACCCGACCATAATAACCATTTCTTGTTCAGTCTGGCTGGCGACCAACAGCGATTTAGTTAATGTCTCACCGAGGCTAACGGCCAGATCATCAAAATGCTCAGCAATTTCACCCAACTCATCTTTCTGACCATCAGACAAGCGAATCGTCAGATCTTTGTTGCTCGCCATCGTATCGAGCTGCTTAGTAAACCCTTCGACACGACGGCGAAGCTTCACCACTGAGTGCCAGGTCAGCATGATCAGCGGCAACACCACCAGCAGGCTTAAACCAATGTAAATTAATCGAACGGAGCTGGCAGTATCCCGATTGTGCCGGGCTTTGACTAAAATGGAGCCGGCGAAACTGTCTCGTAATCCTTTCACTAAACCAATACGTTGGGTTGCCAGATCAAACCAGACAGAAGCATCTGGCCCCTGAATCGCTGCCAAATCATTTACCTGAGACAGATACTGTTGTTGAATTTCCAGCACCTGCTTCCACGTGCTGGTTTGGGTGATCGCATTAACCCGACGCTTTGCATCACCTTCTAACAACAGATTGGCCTGACGCAACGCATAATGTTCAGCATCAATATAGCTGCTTATTTGCGCATACTTATCTAGCGATGATCGTTTACCCGCAAATGCACCATTCAGCGCGCCTCTTGTTTTGCCCGCCTGCTCCTTAATAACCAATAGAGATAACAGACCTTGCATCTCCTGCTTAAGCTCAATGTTACTGACCTGAGACAATAAAATGGCAAGGTTATCAAGCGACAAACTATTCACGTTCGAGTAATACGCGAATGGTGAATCAACAATGGTTAAGCGATCGACTTGAGAACGGATATTCTGACGATTATCAAGCTGGCTTTTCACTGCTCGGAGCAATTCAGACACCAACGCCGCATCCAAGCTGCTCGGCTAGAAAGCAACCAGGCTCTGATACGCCTGGTCGGCCACGATGCGTTGTTTTTGAAGCGCATCTCGTTGCTTGCTTTGCCCCTTTGCTGCAACGACTCCTGCAGTCAGGCCCCGCTCAACCGCAAATTGATGGGCAACTTCATCATATAGGTGAAAAAGTTCAACCGTTTCACGGGATACCTCAGAATAAACAAGTTGCTTATTCGCATTGTTGATCTGCATTCCAATAAATATTAATAACAACGTGGTCGGAATAATAAAGACCAATAATATTGTCGCTCTAATATTAAGTGAGCGGAAAGGATTTAGCATGAAATAGCCCCATGAGTTATATTTCCATTCATTTACATAAAAAACAGCAAAAAACATTCTAGGAACATATATTTTTGCCAATAAAAACCAACAATAATGACCTGGCGCAAGCACGGTCAAAATATTGACAGCAATCGTCACCCCCCGGCAGGGAACATAATCAACAACTTATTTTATCGCACTTTCGTTATATCTATGAATAACCCGTTAGGGGTATGATGCTAGTACTTAAAGCATGACCACACTCTAACCAAGAAATATTAATCCTTAAAAATTTGAGCTATCATACTTAAAAAGATCTATTCAATGAAACCACACTCAACTTATTCTTTTGCATTAAAATGAGTCACTTAAATGACGTCATTTATACCAACTCCATTAAATACGAAGATATACATTCTATCACCCTATAAAGATGCTTAACCATCCTAACTTGATCAGGCGATGCCTCTAGGCTAATGGCTTAACCAGACATACGAAATAGATTAAATTTCAGCCAGCATGGTCGATTCGCTTGCAGTGAGTTACCCACCGTTTTTGTGGATAAGCCAACTTACCCCATTAAAAACAACATGATAACATTTTCAATATATAAAATAAGAATATTGCGCTATTTCTGAAAACAGAATGAAGTCTTGTGTCGTATAGCATGACGCATGCAAATACCAATATTACGAGAAGCATCACGTTGCATATTCACCCAAAAAATGAATCGTAAAAGTAATGCGTTCATTGAAGAAAAATAAAACATTTAAAACAAAGAAAGCCGCACCATTGCAGTGCGGCTTGATTTTGTATCTTTACCTACCTTTGTCTACCTACTCAGCACACACAAGGTTATTACGGTCTATCGGAGCTTCGCCACTCATTACGTTGAGTTTGACGTGTTCGATACCATTTAATAGGACTAATCGAACTCTTCTGTTCTGGCGAAGAAAATATATTTACGGTGACACTTAACCAAATTGTTAACAACTAAGTACTCACTTAGAAGCTTTTACATTATCACAATGTCGCTCATTGACTCGAAATCAGCGGCAACCTGAAACCTGCACTCTAGAGCATAACGAATACGGCTTTGTTCCTCCGAGAATCTAAAGCATTAATAATTACTCAACACAGGCTTCATATTAAATATGGTCTTAAAATTCGATTTTCGCAAATTATTTTACTGTTGTCAGTTCACATAAATATCAGCACAATTCAAATCCAATCAACATGCCTATCAGATTCATCAACTTACGCCGATTAGAGTTATTTTCATCTTTACAACGCCCCAATATTATTCTTTTTGAACACGCCGAGGTCATTACGCTGTCTTTCTAGTGTAAACTTCTGCTTAAATTTCGAGCTGAGACGAGGGATCGAAAGGTTAATGGCTGCAATAGGTAACGCTCTTCGATATGTCCCCACTGCACAAGCGGCGTTGGCACTGGCATTCACAGGCATTGGGTTGGCGTGGTCACTTTTTTTACCTGATAGCGCTAATATCATTCGCGGGATTTGCGCCTTCATTGGTGTCTGTTTGCTCATTCCTGTTATTCTGAAATATGTCTTTAATCCTCAGCTGTTTATTCAGGATTTACGTCACCCGCTGTATGGTAGTCTGATGGCTCCGATGACCATGACTCTGCTGGTACTGTCTGATTATCTATCTTCCATCCATGTTGAAATCGCACGCCTACTTTGGTATCCCGCACTATTTTTACACTTTACGATGCTGGTACTGTTCTTCAGCTTTCAATTTCAAAAATTTCGGCTAATCAACTTGTATCCGAGTTGGTTCCTGTATCCGGTGGGCGCGATCAGTGGCACCTTAGCCGGGCCCCAATTAGGGCACACTGATTTTGCCCTGGCAATGACAGAAGTCTGCATTACTATCTACTTTATCATGCTGCCCGTTGTATTGTACCGCCTCTGCTTTGCCGGTCGCTTACCTCGCCCTGCCAGACCAACCCTGGCTATCATGGCGGCCCCTGTCAATTTATCCTTAACCGCTTATTTGCTGAATGTAGAGCAACCCGATCCTATTTTGACCGGCGCATTAGCGGGCGTGGGCATTACCATGACCATTCTGGTCTACCTGTGCTATTTCGATCTGCTTAAACAGCGGTTTCAGCCTTCACTCGCAGCTGTCACATTTCCTTCCGTGATCAGCGCTGTTGCCATTGACCACCTGACCACTTGGCTGGTCATCGACTACCCGCAATGGGCTTGGCTGGAAAAGCTGGGGATATTTGAGATCTCCGTAGCAACCGGCTTAGTGCTATGGGTAGGATGGCAATATTGCCGTTATTATCGGCCGCAATATCAACGGTTCAGTCGTCAGTAAATAATACTCACCGGTATAATTTCGCCTTCAATTTACTGAACTGAGCCACGGTATTCTGAATGCCACTATTCGCTCATATGGCTGCCTTGCCTAAAAACCACTGAATTCTCGCTGAACACAGCATCTTGATGTGGTTTGGGTATATGTACTTAACGGTTTTATACCTGCTGAACTATTCTTATCAGGACCCTCAACAGATTCATCGTTGAGATTAGTTGGTGAGGAAAAGATGAAAATATTAACCTTGATACTTACTGCTTTTGTTTTAGTTGGCTGCTCCGGGCTATACAACCAACAAATGGAACTTGCGCATCAAAATGAATGGCAGCAAATTGGCTTTCTCGATGGACAGACCGGGCAATACCAACAAGCTAAACCAGAACTGACAAAACTAAATAAGTTATCTGATAACAGTTTTGAAGAATATAAGCTGGGTTATCTAAAAGGTATCGAACAGTTCTGCATGCCAAACCAAACATACGATCATGGACGAGCAGGCCAAGCATATAAAGGAGAATGTGCGAACACCAAGCAGGAAAATTTGGCTGTTCAGCGCTGGCTGGAGGGACATGCTCACTACATTTTCGCAGAAGAGGCCGTTGCACTAATGGGCGACTAATACCAATAGGAATAAATGATAAAAAACGGCCCTGAATTCTCACTCAGGGCCATTACCGATTTATTTGACCTGCATTAACGTTCCTTGCAAGGTTCATAACTCAAACGCCAGAAAATCATACCTCGCCCACATTTCTCTTTCGTAAATCACAAGCAAAAAGACAATTAATTGCATATATGCATATTCTCGTCATGGGGTATAGCCCACCTACAACCCGAGCGTGTACGACATTTTCAAGTCACGCAACCTTTGTTTTACGCCACATAGTTTTAACGCCATGTTGTAGGGACACAAAACCTATAACCAATTGTTAAAATTATAAATTGCCAGGAGGCAAACATGATAATGGAACTTAGAATCACAATTGCTCTATTGTTTATTTCTCTCAGCACCACAGTCCTTGCGACACAGACAAAACTTCCGGCACTGAATGCCCTGCCCAACGAAACCTCTATATCAGGGTTATCCTCCGGTGCTTTTATGGCTGCTCAATTCCATGTCGCCTACTCTGAAGAGCTGGTTGGTGCCGGGATAGTAGCAGGCGGCCCATGGAACTGTGCCGGTAACAATCCCTTCAGCAACCCGTTTATTACGCCAATTCTGAGTGCAACGACGACCTGTATGAACCCCTGCAAAGGCAGCATTGTCGGCTGCCCGTCAATGATGTACCCGAACAGTGGTTTTTTGGTCGATCTTGCAAAACAAACTGCCGATTCAGGCAAAATTGATGCCGTAGACAACCTGAAGAATGACAGGGTATATATCTTCTCTGGAGCAAGTGATGAAACCGTCGTGACAGGCGTTGTTGACACCACCGCCGAGTTTTATCAGAAGCTAGGAGTAAGTGACGATCACATACTGTACAACAACCGAATTGACGCAGGCCATGCCTTTATCACCACCGATCAAAACGACACCCAGTGCGACAAAACTCAAGAACCCTATATCAATGATTGCGATATTCCACAGGCCCAGCGCATTCTCAAACACATTTATGGTGAGCAGAACCCTGCGGCCAAGAAATTAAGTGGCGAACTCATCGAGTTTGATCAGAGTGCCTTTTTCGACAGCCCGCTCACGAGCATGAATGAAATCGCCTTCGTCTATGTACCCGAAAATTGCCGTACAGAACAATGCAAAGTTCATGTCTCCTTACATGGCTGTGAGCAAGGCGTATCCGTAATAGGGACAACCTATGTAAAAGAAACGGGCTATTTAGAAGCCGCAGATACCAACAGCACGATTGTGCTCTTCCCCCAAATTAAAAAATCAACGCTAAACCCGATGAATCCCAAAGGGTGTTGGGATTTCTGGGGTTATAGTACCAACAACCTTCCTCCGTATAATTACTACAGTAAAGATGCACCGCAGATGGTAGCGATTAATAAAATGATTGCTCGCCTGATCAGCAAACCACTGCACCTCACCCAACAATAAATATAACTAAGCTTTTGGTTATTAGCCCCAACAAGAATAAACGGCGCCGAGAAAATGCTCTGCGCCGTTTTACATTCCGTCATTTATTATTCTAAAAATGCAAACTGACTTAGGATATGAACGACTGCTCAAGCGGCCAACGTATTACAGAAAAGCGCGATACCTATAGAAGAACCCCTTATATGAAAATGCCGGTAACGAAACACGTTTGCAGGCGCTGTCTCAGGTCGCGGGTGAGCATGGCGTGTCGGAAAACCAAATAGTACTGGCCTGGATGCTCAAGCGGTGAAAAATAGCGACTGAACTTATTTATGGGAGCGAAAGCATGTTAGCTATACCACTTCAAATGCGGTGTTCAGCGAGAATTCATACGTGAGCGACTATAAGACCTTCTAAATAATACTTCGCACAGAAACGAAAAAACGGCCCTGAGCAGATGCTCAGAGCCGTTTTCCGTTCCGTAATTATCCTGTGTTCCAAGCAGGATAGACTGGGTGCCCCCAGCAAGATCTATTCGGCGGCATTTCACTCCCTAGACCTTTGCAATCCCCCTTCCTACAAAAAGGGAAACTGCCTAAGTGTTTGCAATTTGATTCACTCAAATCTGGGGGTAACTTATCATATATTTTTACAAAGGCAAAAAATATTTGAATAATTAGCAGTAAATTTGATTTCACTCATCAAGGCTTAACTTTGTTACTCAACCATTTTGATATCGCTTTACAAATCCGTTTTCAACCCACCGAAAAGGTAAGCAACTATGTGTATTTGCGTAAAAAAAATATTTCAACACATCACTGAGACTTATAATAACAACCTCCATAACCATTTAATATTAAACAACTTAACATTAAAGTCATTGCTATTTATTGCTATCCCTTCCGTACAACAATGGCGATGGCAAACTAACATTAAAATCAGAAAAAAAAACTGGTGTATCACCGTCATTTACGTTTTCAAAAACAAAAAAGCCCCACTTCACACCGTGGGGCTTTTCAACTTTTGTTGAGTGCTTTGCGATTAAGCGTGCAGCAGCGCCATTAAACACTATTCCCCAGTAAGATTTCTGCATGCTCGTCAGTTTGAGCTTGCTATCAGTATCTAACCTCGGGTTTCTTCAAAATAGTCAATGTCAGTTTTATCAATTACTGGTACAGAAAAATCGTCATCCGTTTTTTCAATCCAGTCTCTGAGCTGCTGATTCAACTCTTTGCGTTTTTCACAGAACAAGGCATTGTGCACTAGATTGACCAATTCATAGGGGTCGTCATTCAAATTGAACATTAACCATTCCGAGTGTTCGAAACACACATACTTGTATCCGTCACTGGTCACGATTCCCCGCCAGGGTTTATTGATGCTGTCATTGTGGTAAGTCGGCACCACAGACTGGATATAAGCACTGGAAGGTGCATTTTTTTCTTTGCGCAGATCGAGTCGGTTTGCAGAGAAGTCAATGCCTTCCATGACCTCTGGGATCTCAATGCCACATAAGCCTAATGACGTTGGTGCGATATCGACACTGTTTATCAAGGCATGGTCTTCACCACATAAATGATGTTTATCCTCAGCCATTCGACCACCACCGCCAATAATAACGGGAACCCGGATCGACTCTTCATACGGGTTGGTTTTTCGCAGCATTCCCTGTGAGCCATGCATATCGCCATGATCACTTAAGAAAATAATATGCGTATCTTCATACAAGCCATGTTTATCCAGTTCATCAATCAGACGACCAAAGTTGTCATCGATGGCTTCCAGTGCGGCATAATACCCAGTCAGATCCCTTCGGGCTTGGCTTACAATATGTTCATAAGGTGGCACGTTAGGACGTAATTCTAATTCCGATTCGCAAAAGTTCCGTAAATGTTTCGCCGGTGCGATATAGGGATCATGAGGAGGCTGAACACTGATCACCATAAAAAATGGCTGACTCTTACCAGAGTTCGCATGTTCATTAATTTTGTCTATCGCAATATCGGTTAAAGCATCGGTTTCATATTTCGGCAATTTATATACGTCAATCTCTAGATCGCCATCGTGCCCATGAACATAACAATCAAAGGGACTGTTATTGTTCTCGTAGCCGATAAAAGATTTGAACCTTCCTCTCAAATCTTTAGGAATGACTTTGGTACCGATTCTTTCCGCTCCTTTATTATCCAGAAGAGCAGACAAATGCCACTTACCGATATAAATGGTATCGTACCCTGCGGAATTGAACATATCAGCAATCGTTAAGTGCGAAGGAGCTAATTGATATTCATGGCCGACAACACCGTTATTATGGGCATATTTACCTGTAATAAGAGATGCTCGGCTCGGACAGCAAAGCGGAAAACCGCAAACCGCTTTATTAAAATTAACACTCTGTTTAGCAAAGTTATCAAGATTCGGCGTGCGTGCATTTTTATCGCCATTGATACCTAAAGCGTCTGCCCTAAGCTGATCAACCAGATACCAAATAACATTCTTCTTCATCGTCAGTCCTTTTGTTTACACTAAGCTGCCATTTCTATTCCGGTCTGGCTCCCATTCCAACCCGCATTGCCTAACCACAAGCACCTGGCTATAAATAGGCCACGAATAAATTTGCCCCATACAATTCCAGGTCATCTCTGCTTATCAAGTACAAACAATGTGTTACAGAATTACGCCATCAAGTCATTCCAACACAATAGAAACGTTTCTACAAGCTAGAATAACACCGGTCTACGGAACATCAAGCCGCTATACCGGCTCAAAAGTGCTTTCATTGCGGGCTAAAGAGAAGATAAAAGAATAGAATGAAATACTCAGAAATAAAATACGACCCTGTGCAAATGCTCAGGGCCGTTTCACATTCAGTAGGGCTGGAACCTATTATGCGTGAAGCGAACGGGTAAATATCGTACCCGTTTATTTTTTACAGCAATTCTGGTTTGGCTACAAAGTTAACAATCCTCAAGAAGCTGTTGCAGAGCTTCATGATTCCCTATGTACGTAAAGTTGAAACTGCTACCAACAGTTATTTCAGATCTTCTGTAGATGGCTGGTATTTGTATTTGCCCCAGACTCCAGTCTTTTTCCTTACTGAGAAGCCCCAACAACTTTTTCGCCTGTTTGTCCTCTTTGAGTTTAATAAAAACATATTGTTTGCCATAGTTTTCACACAACGCCTTGGCTTTATCACATCCAATGCAGTCGCCGAAGCCATAGATAAAGTATTCAGGATGTATATTCATTGTTTTGTACTCATGTAATAGCTCGGAGGGCCCTGCCTGATAGTTACCAGTAATTTTCAGAACTGAACTGTCCGGGCTTACGGCGCAAATGTTTTCTATAACCCATCTTCTGTAATGTTTCGCGACTATCCCGGACCATCTCAGGATTACCACAGATCAGAAAGAAGCTATTGAGCGGATCCAGCTCAACGCTGGTTACCTGAGACAATGTTCCAGCAGATAGCAATGTCGGGATCCGTCCAGTGAGTGCATAAGGCACGGTTTCGCGAGAGACGACTGGAACGTAGTGAAGCCGCTTGCCTAAACGTTCTTGCAGGGCCACTATGCGCTCCTGATAGACCAGTTCGGCTTCTTTGCGAACGGCATGCACCAACACCAGGCGCTCAAACCGCACTTCCGAAGCCGAGTCAGCCAGCATGGAGAGAAAAGGGCCAATGGCCGTGCCAGTAGATAACATCCACAGATCTCGGGCAGTTTCAGGGATCTCCTCCAAGGTCATGAATCCGGCCGGCTCTTCGCCCACGTAGACCGGATCCCCGGGTTGCAGTGCATCCAAGCGGGGAGACAACTCGCCATCAGGTACGGTCACCAACAAAAATTCCAGAATTTCATCGTCGGGAGCATTAACCAAAGAGTATGCCCTGCGAGACCATTCACCTTCCGCTGTCGGCAGTGCTAACTTGGTAAATTGACCGGCTTTAAAGGGTATCATCTGCGCCTTTACTTTCAGGCTGAAGAGCCGTTCTGTCCAGTCAACTCGACCAACGACTGTGCCCTCAATTAAGCGATGGGGAATAGGATTATCAAGCATCGTATTTCTCCAAGTGTACTCGTGATATGGAAGGGAGCCACCATAACATGTATTTTTACTGCATGTTATATTCGGTAAGATTATGACGCAATATAAAAATTACCATTCGTACCAACAACACTTTAAGCACATGATTTAAACCACTTATTTGCGCAAATGATTCTAGAATGGCTAGCAATGTGAGCTAGGTGCAGGGAAATATATAGTCCAACCTACAGATGCAAATGAGAATTATTCTTGCCTTTCTGGTCTTATGTGGTATTTTAAATGCAGCTTTAATGTTCAGGTGAGCACTAAAGATTAATCTATCTTGATATACCAGTGTATTACTGGGGAGGTCTACAATGAGTCATCAACGAATTCCTGCTAATTGGACTGTACAACGTTCCACCCCGTTTTTTACGAAAGAGAACGTTCCTTCAGCACTGCTCTCACATCACAACACTGCCGAGGGAGTATTTGGTCAATTGTGCGTCATGGAAGGTATAGTTACCTATTATGGCTTTGCCAATGAACATTCCACCGAGCCTGAAGTTAAAGTTGTTATCAATGCTGGTCAATTTGCTACCAGCCCACCTCAATATTGGCACCGTATCGAAATCTCAGATGATGCGCAGTTCAATATCAATTTTTGGTCAGAGACAGACAAGAAAGATCAACCTCTGTTTAATGCCAAAAAATGAACTCATTTGAGACTTAAAGATCAGTTAATCGACCAGTGAAGGTGAAAGTAAACTCAGAAAAACTGCTTTTAATGAAGTAGTTATTATTAAGTTGCATTTTTAGTACATGTTAAGCTAGGATGCCGTTCGTTAATGAGTGGTCGATCATAAGGTGCAGTTCAATGAGTTTCTTTTCTCTTCTTTTCAATCGGGTAATAAAGCGTGACACTGCTGAACGTGAGCAAACAGAGGCTGAACTTAAGCATCTGCAAGGAACGCTGAAGCAGCAACGTGAACTTGCACGACGCCAGCAAGAACAGCTCCTAGATCAAGAAAAATCACTGCAAGATGCACTTAATATTAGGCAACAATACGAAGCAGAATTGTCCGCTTTATACCAGCGTATGGGGCGGATGCGTAAGTCCTTTGAATGGCTGGATAGCAACTTGTTGCAAAGCAGCCTGGCAATCGGGACTGCGGTTTCCGTCTCTCACCAGGCCAAACAGCGAATTGAAAAGCTAGCTAATGAACTGACCGATCTGACCGAACTTCAGGGACAACAGATGAGTACCTTTGATGGCTTGTTTGAGGAGATCCAGAAAACGTCGGCCGTGATCAGTAATATCAGCAAGATAGCGTCACAGACCAGTCTTCTCTCTTTGAATGCCTCTATTGAAGCGGCCAGGGCTGGTGAACATGGTCGTGGGTTCGCTATCGTTGCCAATGAAGTACGCTCGCTATCCGGAACAACGGGCACTTCAGCCAAAGATGCAGATGCTTTTTTAACCAGCCTTTCCCAGTGTTCATCTCAACTGGGCGATATAAACCGCACACTTTCTACGAGGGTTGATCAAATCGCTGGCGATACAGCTGCAACCATGGATAACCTGGGAACTAAACTCCAGTCACTACAATTCTAAGTAAACCAATCTCACCTACCGGATAGTGCACAAGTTATTTATTTCTCGGTATTCAACCTTTAAAATAGCTCAGCTCATCTTCACATTTGCTACGCAACATATCGCGTAACATCAGCATCGCTGGTGTTACTTGGGTTCGATTAGGGCAGATCAGCCATAAGCCGAGAGGTGGGGATTGATATTCAGTGAGAATTTCGACGACATTGCCAGAGCGTAGATCCGATGCCATGTCTAATCGCGATTTCAAAGCAATCCCTTTACCTGCCACAGCCCAACGATGAACAACATCCGCATCGTTGCTCACACGATTTCCTCCAACCTTGACATCGTACTTGCCGTCTTTATCAAAAAACGTCCAACAATCATAGACTCTATTTCCTATCCGATAGAGCAAACAATTATGCTGATATAAGTCTTTAGGGTGCCTAGGTTCATCAAACTCAGCAAGGTATTTAGGTGATGCGCAGACTACACGATCGACCTTTGCGATGGGAAATGCGACCATCGACGAATCCTCAGGTTCGCCATAACGGAGTGCCATATCGACCTTGTCTTGGTAAAAGTCCGCCAGAGTGTCACCGACATTAAGCTGAATAGATAATTCAGGATGTGAGTCAATGATCTCATCAATCCAGGGGAGCACCAGGTTTCGACCTAAATCAGAAGAGGCTGATAAACGAACTTCACCCGCAATTTTACCCTGCATTTCATTAAGTGATGCTTTTCCTTTTTCAAGAGAAGCTAAAGCTTCACTGCAATACAGTAAGTAACGCTCACCTTCGGCTGTGATACGCAACTTACGGGTTGAGCGTATAAATAGCTGAACCCCCAGTTGTTTTTCCAAGCGTTTTAAAGCAGCACTAGCAGAGGCCGGAGTCATATCCAGTTGCTGAGCCGAGGCCGTAATACTACTGGTTTGGGCTGTTCGAACAAAAAGAGCGAGATCGGCAATATTCATTATCAAAAATTTTTTGAAACTGTTTAGTGGGTTACCATCTTTTTAGCATATCCGAGATAAACAATAATGTCTCCACACGATGAATTGACGCCTAACTCAGAGGAAAACTCACATGACTAAAACGCTAACGATTGTTGCTCGAATTGAAGCAAAAGCCGATAAAGTTGATTTGGTAAAGGCTGAGTTACTAAAGCTAATAGAACCGACTCGGAAGGAAGAAGGATGCATCCAGTATGATTTGCACCAAGATGGTAGCAATCCAGCACTTTTCATTTTCTTTGAGAATTGGGAAAACCGCCAACTATGGCAATACCATATGAACAATGATCACCTTAAGGCTTATGTCAAAGCGACGGAAGGTTCAGTGACCAGTTTTACACTAAATGAAATGACTAAAATCGCGTAGTTTCATTAAAGATTAGTTTATACAGGCTATGTAAAAATAGCCTGTAGCTACCTCTTCTAGCTTTCAAGTAAAGCAACTTATTCTGCTGACAAGCAATGAATAGGCACATTATTCACTGTTAGCAAGAATCACTCAAAAGTAAGGGTATATAATGACTCACCCAATTATCAACGATTTACATTCTCGCTATACCACAAAGAAATTTGATCCTTCCAAAAAAGTTTCTCAAGAAGACCTTGCTGTAATATTGGAAGCCATTCGTTTATCTGCCTCATCAATAAACTCTCAGCCTTGGAAGTTCATCGTTATCGAGAGTGATGAAGCAAAGCAACGCATGCATGATACCTTTATGCATAAGTTTCAGTTTAACCAACCTCATGTATTTAATGCTTCGCATATTATCCTTTATGCACATAACCCTGCCTATACCCGTGCAAATTATGAAGCTGTGATTGATAAAGGCATTGAGGACAAGCGTACGAAACCTGAAGATAAAGAAAGTGCGTTCGGCGGTTTTGTATTTGCCGAGCTAAATACTGATGAAACAGGTAACACAGAAGCTTGGACTAAAGCACAAACATACATTGCCCTTGGTAATACGCTGCACACTGTTGCTCGTTTAAATATCGACTCTACACCGATGGAGGGGATTGATAGTGAAATGATTAGCAAAGAGTTTGCAGCAGAACTCGATGGCCATGTTTGCCACGTTGCCCTTGCTATTGGATATCGTGACGAGAATACAGACTATAATGCTGCATCCCCTAAGTCTCGCTTAGCCATGGAAGATATCGTTGTAAAACTGTGAGCAATCGATGTTTCAGAAACTTGAAAAAGTGGAATACCTTGTTTTCTCTTGATTGCCACCATGGTTTTATCTGGTTACGGATCACAATATAAATGCTAACTTCTTACGCAGAAAGTTAAAAAACGGCCCTGAGCAGATGCCCCGGGCCGTTTCTAATTCAGTACTAACCCAGCAGGGGTCGAATCTATTAAGCGTGCAGCAGTGCCATTGACTCTTTGGCAATAACCCACTCTTCGTTGGTTGGGTGTGCTTATGTATAGCAAAAATATTTTTCACAAAAATGTGCTCGTACAACAGCCTCCTTCCACTACACTCCTTCAAGCTTTTCTTCTCCAGTTTTTTATCTGACCAGTTACAGTTGATTTCCAGCCTTCTGACTTGGACATCAGCAAAGACTTCTATTGAGCTATGGGTGCTCTCGAATAACGTTGCAACAAAGCAGCTGTATATTATAAATGGCTTTAAACAGTACGGCGAAATTAACGATATATATAGAATTGATGGTCAGTCATATTCTGATCTGAACCAGCAGAGCTGGACACAGTTATGACCGAATTTGAGAGAGGTTTTATCTTCAAGCGCTAGCAGCAAATCATGTGACTTTGCTTGTTCCGCACAAGCTTCAAATCAAACATCTGCGATAAGTCCAACTTGAAAGTACCCAACGTCATAATACAAAATGAAAAAACGGCCTGAGCAGATGCTCAGAGCCGTTTCAGTTTTGTAATTACCCGGCGGAACGTTTAGTTCATCATAACATTGGCGATCATTGCCGACAGTATACTCACTAACGTTGAGCCGTATAGTAGGCGCAAACCGAAGCGTGCCACCATATTGCCTTTCTCTTCGTTTACACCTTTTACCGCACCGGCAATGATGCCGATAGAGCTAAAGTTTGCAAATGATACAAGGAAAATAGATAGCGTGCCGACAGTTTGAGCTGATAAGTGCGACATTTTATCTTGTAGTGCCATCATTGCCACAAACTCGTTGGAAACCAGCTTGGTTGCCATGATGCTACCTGCTTGCAGTGCTTCACCAGAAGGAACACCCATTAACCACGCAACAGGGTAGAACAGATAGCCAATTGTATCTTGGAAGCTAATACCAAATGCCCAAGTAAAGGCTTGATTGATCATTGCAATAAGCGAGATAAAACCAATCAGCATTGCTGCAACAATAACGGCAACTTTAAAGCCCGTGATGATGTATTCACCAAGCATTTCAAAGAACGTCAGCTTCTCTTTGCTTCCGCTGTTAACCAAATCATCGAAGTCCATTTCTGCTTCATGATCATAAGGGTTAATGATCGACAGAATAATAAAAGTACTGAACATGTTTAGGATCAGTGCTGCTACCACATATTTAGGCGCAATCAGCTGCATGTATGAGCCGACAATTGACATAGACACTGTCGACATAGCGGTTGCGGCCAATGTGTACATACGGCGCTCTGACATTTGGCCGAGAATATCTTTGTAAGTGATGAAGTTTTCTGACTGACCTACCATCAACGCACTGATGGCATTGAAAGATTCCAATTTACCCATGCCATTAATTTTTGATAGTACGAAACCAATCCACTGGATAACGACTGGGAGTACTTTGATATGTTGTAAAATACCGATGAGTGCCGAAATGAATACAATCGGCATTAATACGTGCATGAAAAAATCGAACTGACCGACGTTCACCACACCGCTAAATACAAAGTTAGTACCTTCCGCTGCAAATGCCATCAGGCTTTTAAATCCGTCAGAAAACTTAGTTACGATGCCGGTGCCAGCAGATGAGCCAAGGAGAAAGTAAGCAAGTCCCAACTCGATCACAAGAAGTTGAATAATGTAGCGAATTTTTATGCTCTTTCTGTCTTTACTGACAACCAGTGCTAAAGCGGCCACAACAATCAGACCAAAAATAAAATGTAGATAAGACATGTAGAAATGTGCTCGTACGTGATACGGTTCAAAATATTTATGTATATTCCATTATTTATTACAGCAATAAAGTGATGGGTATCACATTTCGTATTTCTATCTATTTCATCACGAATTTGACTAGAATGTGAAATAATATCCACGCAACTTATAGGAAACAAAACGGTGTAATTGACACCCATTCTGGCCGAATACCGACCGATCCAACTAAAGCAAGTGTCAAAAATGCAATCTGACTCCCATAAAACACAGCGTTCAAAAGATAATCAATTCAGGTTGAAAGAGGTAGGTTCGATGATGACAACCCGAAAAGATGATTACGCGCCCAATAAATACGGCCCTGAATTGCTTCAGAGCCGTTTATTAAATTTTGTTGCTACCCTACCGTTCCAAGCAGAACAATAACCAAGCGTAGGTTAGCCTTATACAGGCTGGTTTTCATCGATTAAGCGTGCAGCAGCGCCATAGATTCTTTCGCTATAACCCATTCCTCGCTATATGATTGCACTGACAAACTTTTGAGCATATATACATCCCCCCCCGAACACCGATAGCCTTAAGTTACTAAGTTCACCAAAGAAACAGATTGCATTTTTTAGCAGTCAGATAGCCTGATTCATTGAGGTTCAGTAATAAATTATCTGAAATCAGTAAGCTCTGTGTACTTACTCATGGACTCAAGCAATCAATCTTTTTGGAACTGGGCCATTAAGCGTTGAAGATCACCAAGTTTACTCACTAGTTCACTAGTCCTACCCACAGAAGCATCACTCAGATCATGATTCGATGTTGATAGCTGCTGAATCGCAACTACATTGCCGTTTATCTCTTCGGTTACACACGCTTGTTGATTAACCGCAGTTGCAATCTGATGGCTGGTGCTAGTTACATCATCGAGCATTATGTTAACCCGCTCCAACACCTTACCTGTACCAATCGCATTGTCTCTGCAAACATCAGACAATTTACTGCCTTGATCCATCGCAGTCACAGCCTGACGCGCAGTACTTTGAAGGTGAGAGATCATGTTGTGAATTTCTTCTGTTGAAACCTGAGTTTTGGATGCAAGTGATCGCACTTCATCAGCAACAACAGCAAAACCTCGACCAGCCTCACCAGCTCGGGCCGCTTCAATCGCCGCATTAAGAGCAAGTAAGTTAGTTTGATCTGCAATGCTACCAATTACTTCAAGGATCTTTTCAATTTGTTGGCTGCTTACTGACAGGTCATTAATGATTGTTTTCGCTTCTTCTAATGCCTTGTGCAGCTCTGCAACTGAGTCGATCGTTGTTTCAACATTTTCTGAACCTTGACCGGCTAATTGGTTCACCTGGTCAACTATCAATGATGCTTCTGTCGCATTATTGGCGACATCTCGAATTGACTGAGCCATTTCTGTCATCGCGGTAGCAACAGAATCGGTTTCCATGCCCTGCTGAGCTAAGTTAGTTTTTATCTGCTCTAAGTTAGAGAGTTCATGGTCAGCACTAACATGAATATCTGCCGACGTTTCAGTCGCTCGCCCAACAATCGCTCGAATTTCAGCTTTACGTTTATGCAAAGCTAACTCAATCACTGAGTATTCATCATAACGACCAGTATAAATCAACTCCATTAGAGGGTTATCATAAGCGGCTGATGCGACTTCTGTGACCTCTTTTAAACGACGACGATGAAATAAACCGTTAATAGCCATTCCTAGCATTGCTAACAATGATACCGAACCACACAGCACTGGTGACGCCCCTGCAATCACGGCCATCGAACTCGCTATAGTGATCCCAGCAGCTAAATTCCGCGCCCAACTGAAGCTGAACCTTGGAAATTTTAGTTTGGTTGGCGTTTTACCTTGACGTAATTGAGCGTAAAGATGTTCAGCACGCTTAATCCATTCTCGTTTAGGTTTACTGCGTACCGACTGATACTCAATAACTTTACCAGCCGCATCAGTAATAGGCGTAATAAAACCAGAAACCCAGTAAAAGCCGCCTTCTTTGCGGGCGTTTTTTACCAATCCCATCCAGCTTCGTCTCGACTGAAGGGTTTCCCACATTTGTTTAAATGCCGCCTTAGGCATATCTGGGTGACGTACTATATTATGAGGTTTGCCAAGTAACTCAGATTCTTGATAGTCAGCAACATCACAAAAAACAGTATTTGCATAAGTCACAATACTAGAAGGATCAGTGGTCGATATCAGATTAACATCAGCAGCAAATTCTTTTTCGTTGTTAGAGCGAGCGTTTGTTACATTCATAGTAATTGAGTTCTGAAATTCACATTCAAGTTGAACGCTATTTATACAAGATGCACAGCTTACATCACATGCTTATGAAACATAAAGCAACCAGTGAGTTATTGATGCAAAAAAGATGCAACTTTACATTTTATTCAATAAACCACAAAAAAACAGTCACATTCTTCGGCACAAAATCAAGCCGATACGCAACATTCTCAACTGGTATTGATAAAGGAAATATTGAGTACTGCTTGTTCATAAGAGTTGTCGGCTAAAGTTATATGCAGGCCAAAGCATGATAGCTATCGCAGCTAAGCCAAAACTAGAAAATCACCAACATTATTTTGAATTTTCTGGTTACTAATGACTATTTTGAACACATCTATATATTTTACGGGCTACCACTTCAAGCAGCTTTAAAGTGATAACTTCGCGCCCATAAAAAACGGCTCTGAATTGCTCCAGAGCCGTTTCCTGTTTCGTAATTGTCCAGAGTTCCGAGCAGGGTATTAACCAAGCCCTCAGGCAGCTTGGTTAATCCAACCTTATGAGGTTGGTCTAAATATCTATTAAGCATGTAGTAACGCCATAGATTCTTTGGCTATGACCCATTCTGGAGCAAAATCTTGCGTATTAGACTGTAATCTGCACCGGCTTCATGCAAAAAAACATCAAATGAGTTTGATTTGCAGCTCTTTACATGTAAAGCCCAGTGCTCGATAGCCCTTATCTCGCTTTGTAAACATTCGGTTTAACATTGGGATTTTTACATCCACATAATCAATCACTTTAATTTCGCTTTTCCCTTCGAATTCTCTCTGAATTCGGCCGACATATTGAATCAAAGAACCTTTCCAAGAGACTGGTAATGCCAATACTAGTGTATCTAATCTTGGTAAATCGAACCCTTCTCCAACAAAACGCCCCGTTGCCACCAGTACTTGAGTGACCGAAAGCCGCTCCATGACCTCTTCTTGTGATTTTTTCTTCATGGATCCCACTAAGATTTCATTACTGATCCCTTTATTTGTTAACGCATCTGAGAGTTGTTTTGCATGTTCTCTTCGTTCCGTCAGTACAATCGGTACTCTACCGCGAACCACTTCCTGGTTAATATCATCAATAATTGTTTTATTCCGCTCAGCATGTTCTGTCAGCCAACGATAAATATCAGCAATATGAGGTCTTGGTTCATTTGCCACAAATGCCAACGGTGGCTCAAAAGGTAACTCCTTTTTCACTAACGTTTGAACAAACTGATTCGCCTTGTTTGATTGTATCGTGTGTCTGACCCGTCCTGTCTGCATAAAGATGATTGGTTGATGCCCATCTCGCCGCTCTAACGTTGCGCTGATACCAATGACATAACGTGCATGGATATCAGTTAAGACCCTTTCATATTGCGGTGCTGATAGGTGATGACACTCATCGACAATAATCTGCCCATACTCATGTACCATATCGTGAACCGTGTTATCACTTCGATTAAACAAACTTTGATAAGTCGCGATATCAACCTGCTTTGTTGGTTTTTTCTTTGCTCCTGAAAATACACCAACTTCAACGTCACTAGTAAATGCTTTCAACCTCTCTTGCCATTGCTCTACGAGCTGCTTGTTATGCACAAGTATCAGAGTGCTCACTTTACGTTCGCAAATCAGCCCAATCGCAGTGATAGTTTTACCAAAAGCAGTTGGAGCATGGAGTACTCCTACATCGTGTTTAATTAATGCTTTAATTGCACGACTTTGTTGAGTGCGTAAAGAACCTACAAATTTTATTGTCTCAAGGTTCACACCTGAGTGCCTTTTGTCATCCACCCTAATCTGAATATTCAAACTAAAAAGCAATTCCTGAATGTCATCAAAACACCCTCTCGGTAAAGAGAGATACTGTCCCTCCACTTCTGCTAATGAAATAAAACGGGAGATACCATTTGTCGATAATCGCATGGCTTGAGCTTTAAAGAACTTAGGATTAGAAAAAGAAGCCAATCTTTTCAGCCGAGCGATTAGAGCATTAGGAAGACTTTTGAGTGGCAAATAAACTCGATTTGCCAGTGTAATGTCAATAAAGTTAGGACTATCTGGAATAGCGTCTATAGGTGGTCGAGTGCGTTCCCATGGTGAAGTCTCACTCATCTGCTTATCTGAATACTCAGACTGTTCTTGACCAACTATCGCTTGGACTTGCTGTTGCGTTGTTTTCTGAGTCGAGGACAAGGCCTCCCATTGATCAGGATATGGAATAAAGTGCTCATCTACGAAGACAGAGTTCCCATGTTCACGAGACACTTTTTGCAACGGTAACGCAATAAGGTTGCCAATTCCCGCCACAGGTAAAATATCCTGATTGGGGAATAATCGATCATAAGAATCGAACGACAACACTCCATGAAGATGCATCGCTTGATCCAACAGATAGAAACCCAATTGACGAGCAGCTTTGGCGGGAATGGTTCGCTCAAAGAAAATCCATACATGCGCCCCATTACCAGAGCGTGAACGCTCTAAAAGGCAGTCGATTTGATGTTGCTTACAAGCTCTCGCATAGGCTATTGATGCCTCTTGCCAGTCTTTTTTGTCAAAATCAACCGCCAGTAACCAACAGTGGTTATCCTCCGTCATAGGGTACAACCCCACTGTCTGTTGCCCAGACAAATGGCTGTATATCGCATCTTGATTAAGGAGTTTAAACGCTTGATTCCCGCATTCAAGGCACTTTACTTTTGGTTTATTACAAACCCCTTGCTGCCACTCATTTTGGCAAGCAATAGAATAGCCACTACGACCCTGTTGGTTTTGCCATCGAACGGCATAACAACGTTCATTCCCTTTAAAATAGTTTCTAAAGAGGGCAATTTTTTGATTTGGAGACAAAGTGTTCGTCTCGATACTAGCTTGACTACAAGAAGCGAGAATACTTCTTTTTCGAGCTTCCAGTCGTGTCAGTTCTTTCTTCAGTGATTGAATCTGTTGTTCGATAACGGCCAGTTCATCCATATCCATCTAACCACATGTACGCTGCACACTGAGAATCTTCAATATCTTATATCACTTATTCAACAACAAACTATGCTTAATTGTAGAAAAAACAGCCAATTTTATGCCTTGGTTATCATTATGCTGTACAGGATTCATTTATTCTTTCACTAGTAATATGGATATTGGGAGAGACAGTGTGTTTCAGCTTCAGCATGTACCCTTTGGCTTAAGAAAAAGTGATGCTGAGTTTGTGGATGTCGCTGATGTTACACGAGGCAAGAAGTGCGACTGTATTTGTCCCTCATGTCATACCCCTTTGATAGCGCGACAAGGAAAAGAAAAACAGTGGCATTTTGCTCATGCCAGTAGGAAAGTGGAAGGAACGGACAAAGAATGTGATTTTTCATTCTTTGTGTCTGTTCGAATGATGGCAAGGCAAGTTATAGAAAATGGTATAACCTTGGATCTCCCCATCTTTGAAAGCCAACTGGAACAGCACGCAAAGGGAAGATTGTTCAGAGAAACAGTGGTAATAACACCTCAACAGTCCATTACCTTAGAGAAAGTAGAAAAGGAACAAAAGTTCGCAGATACCATTGTTGACATCGTGGGTGAAGTGAAAGGCTTTTCCTTTATCATCTACTTTACTCACCCTAACCGAGTATTACCAGACTCTCTTTGCAACCTGGCTGATGACAAATGTGGTGTTTTAGAAATACAGCTTGATCACACCCATAAGTTATTTCAGGGTAAAAAAACTCCTGCCTCTAGTCATGCAGACAAGCTTCGCAACTTCTTACAGCACGATTTAAGCTCAAAGAGATGGGTTTACCATCCACGAAAAACCACTATAGAAGGAAGAGCGAGAGAGAAGTTAAAGCAAACAATAACTCAATATCAACCTGTTGCGCGTAAGCCTAATTTCTCCCACTCTAAGAATCAATCTTGGAAAACATTAGTACCTGAAAAGGTAAGCAAACCGATGCCTGAACCACCTAAAAGAATGGTCTCATATCAATGCATTATATGTCAGTGTCAATGGAGTGCTCCTGTACCAGGAGTACCAACGTGCCCTAAATGTCATACACATTTTTATGCGACAGAAGTTGATAAGTTATAATATTTATCAAGAAGATAAGTAGCAATTTTTAGTTTTGTTGAAATACCGCAATCATCAACGAAATCTATGAGCTGATAGGCTATCTCATCCCTAAAAAGGAAAAAACGGCCCTGATCTAATGCCCTGGGCCGTTTTCCGTTCAGTATTAACCCTGTGTTCCAAGCAGGGATTTAACCAAGTTCATAGGCAACTTGGTTAATTCCAACCTTATTCAGGTTGGTCTAAATCTATTAAGCGTGCAGCAGCGCCATTGACTCTTTGGCTATAACCCATTCCTCATTGGTTGGAATAACCATCGCAAGCGGAGTATTTGGTTGAGTGATAACACCAGCTTTGCCAAAACGTGCATCAGCATTTGCGGCTTCATCTTCACGGTAACCAAAAATCTTAAGAGACTTAAGGATCTGGCGACGTATAGGTAATGAATTCTCACCAATACCACCGGTAAAGATGATGCCATCAAGCTCATCAAGAGCGACCATGTAAGATGCGATGTATTTGGCTACACGATAAGTAAAGATTTCAAATGCAAGCGTCGCGCCCTCGTGGCCCTCTTCCATTGCTTCGATGATACCGCGACAGTCACTTGTTAAACCTGAAACACCAAGGAAACCAGAGTTCGAATTTAGCTCTTTAAATACTTGATCTTGAGACCAACCTTTTTTCAGCAAAAATTCAATAATACCCGGGTCTAAATCACCACAACGCGTGCCCATCATTAAGCCTGACAGTGGTGTAAAGCCCATGCTTGTATCAACGCTTTGGCCATCTTTAATTGCACAAACTGATGCGCCATTGCCAAGGTGAACAGAGATAAAGCTGCTTTTTTCAATTGGCTTATTAATCAATTTAGCCGCTTCACGGCTCACAAAGTAGTGACTTGTACCGTGGAAGCCATAACGACGAATGCCGTAGTCATCATATAACTTGCTTGAAATTGCACCGGTAAATGCTTTTGCCGGCATGGTCTGGTGAAAAGCTGTATCAAATACCGCATATTGTGCCAGTGTCGGGAAGGCAGCAATTGCAGCTCGCATACCAACAACGTGTGCTGGGTTATGCAGGGGAGCCAGATCGCTCAGGTCTTCAATTTCCTGCAGAACGGATTCATCAACTTTAACCGTCTGGGTAAACTTCTCACCACCATGTACAACACGGTGACCAACAGCGACGATATCTTGTTTAAGGCCCAGCTCTTCAAGCAAAGCAACAATGCGATCAATTGCCTGCTGGTGGTGGTTACCAGAATCGTTCAAGTTATATTGTTGCTTTTCGCCGTTGATTTTCCAGCTAACGTTTGCGTCATCAAGACCGAAACACTCACCAAGGCCACTCAGGGTTGCCTCACCGCTCACCGTGTCGATCAAAGCGAATTTAAGTGAAGAACTACCAGAATTGATTACAAGAACTAGAGAATTGCTCATGGTTATCTCATCAGAATATTAAGGGCAAATAAGGACAAAATGTTTGTCCTGTTACACGTTATTTTACATCAGCAGAGGAAAATGTGTGGAGCAGCATTTTCTCTGCATTATTTATATTTAACATATTACTCAATTTTTTTTGAAAGTCTCAACTTTTGTTTCAAATAATTACAGCTTTTTGAAGATGTACGGGCTCAGATCAATTTATCGGCAATAAAATCGATTCCGCACGTACAAAATCCGACCATGGGTTCAAAATTAGTTGAGTTTTTTTGCTCGTACACGATCTGTCATTTGACTAGTTCGGGTACAGATCAATGATCATCATCAAGCCCATAAGCAAAAAGCTAAACGTCAGGCTTCGGTCAAATGTAAGGCTATTGACCTTCCGCCTGAAACCACTGCCGCAGAAACGTCATCAAACACCGAATTCTGGGATTCACATGCACATCGCGGTGACAAACCAGCCACCATTCAACAGATTCGATATCCGCTTCAGAAAAAAGCTGTACCAGTTCAGAATATTGCTCAGCGATATCGACAAATGTGACGGTTACTCCGGCTTTAGCCCGCGCTAGATTAAGCTGCATCTGATAACTGTCGGTACGCAAAATGAAATTCATTTTACTCAGACTTCGTCCGCTATTTTCAGCATTGTTGATATACCGCTTACTGTTATCAAATCCAATGATACGGTGCGGTTGATTATGTAACGCATCCAGTGATTCTGGCGTACCAAACTCAGCCAAGTAGTCTCGGTGCGCGAATTATCTTTCACAAAAAAACTGTAAAGTATTTCGCTCCTATATAACCCATTTAAATCCTAGCATTAGCGTAATTTTGCCTTACAAAACACCAAATCGTGCTAATTTAGTGATGTACGGTTAACTGCTAGGATTTTTTGTAATGAATTATTCGGTAAAAACTCACAAGAATCTGGAAAATCACAGTGACGTCTGCATTGTCGATGACGACATGCTACCAGCCTGTTTTTTCCTTAGTAATCACCTGGAAATATCATTTGCAGATCACGCCTTCAATACCCGGCATACGTATGCAAAACTTTTGCTGTTTATTTATCGTTACTTCACCGCACAATCAATTGATCTTGTTGAGAGGGTGGCGTCTGGTAAGTTTTTTACTGCTGAGGAATACGATGATTTCAATCGTCACTGCAAATATAAGGTCGAGGCCAACCTTGAGGATGAGAGCAATATTGTTAGCTTTGCTCGTTTTTCAGATAAGCAGCTTGATAACCTCATATACGCATCTCAAAGCACAGAAAGCAGAGTCTCTGCAACGACGATTAAAGAGCGCCTGAGATTATTCATTGGTTATATCGAGTATCTCTATAGGGTTCACCATTTCGCCAATAATCCCCCTGATTCTGTAAGCCAAAATTTTGCTGATCTTGAGCGCACAGTGAAAACTGATATTCGCGCACTGAAAGACGAAAATGCTGATGTAAAGGATCCGTTTGAACAGGCGATACCGGATGACGTTTTTTTTAACATACTGAAAATTGTTAAGCCTGCTAGCCCCTATAACCCCTGGTCACAGAGAGTCCGATTACGGAATCAGTTAATTGTCGATATTTTTGTTGAGACAGGTATCCGCGAAGGTGCGCTGTCAAAGCTAAAAATTAGTGAGATTAAGCACGACTGGGACAAGCCGCGATTGATGATTACACGGACACCGAACGACCCAACTGACACACGGAAAATACCAGCTGCACAGAAAACCAAGGCGCACTCTGCTGCTATTTCGCATGAAACACTGAAATTGCTGAAATTGTACATTGATACAGAGCGCAGCAAGTACCCTGAAGCTAAAACCCATGATTTCATTTTCGTTAGTGAGAAAGGTGAAACGGAAGGCGAGCCGCTAAAGTTAGTCTCAATTTACAAAATAATCGAAGTGCTTTCTAATGCAGTGGACTTCAAGCTCTACCCACACCTGTTTCGTCACAAGTGGAATGAGCTTTTTGACATAAGAGCAACTGAGGCTGGCTATGCCCCTGAACAGATTGAAGATATTCGCAAGTATGCGATGGGCTGGGTTGAAAACAGCAAAATGTCTGGCACTTACAACGACTTTAGGCACGCTGTGATAGTGCATGAGTTATCCGCACAACGTCAGAAAGAGACTGTGCCATCACAAGGGGAATCTAATGGCGATAAGTAATAAAAAGACAGTCGAGCAATTAAAGCAGGACTTTGACGGCCAGAGACGGTATCGCGCAAAGAATGACGCCTATACCTTTGATATATTCGATGACACTTGGCAACTTGGCACAAAGAGTTTTCTGTATCTTGCGTGGATGCACGACAAGGGCCATGACTGGCAAACATTTGTAGATTTGCGCGTACTCTTGGCGGAGACCGCGAGCCAACTTGCATATAATACAGTCAATGGTCGTGCCAAAGTGTTTAAAACTCTTGGCAACAACCTGTCACCCGCTGTCTTTCAACTGGCTTGGCTCTCGCTGTCTGATGGCTATAAAAATCAGCTGTCATCAGCATTAGCCTTTGCCGTCAACAAAGCTGGTTTAACGCAGTTCAAAGAGATTGCCGAATTCACTCAAGCAAACCGCCCTGAATTTCAAAAGGGAAACAACATTCTTGATCCTGAAAAAGGTGTCTACAGCGAAGTTGAATACCAGTCGCTAAAAGAACAATTGCGCCTTGCAACGGACAATCAAAGTCGGTTAACCAGTGAAATAAGCCATGGGTCAAGGGGCATTCTGGTCTTTGGCAACCTTATCGCCTGCCAGTTGATGGTTGCTATCATTCGACGACCAACACAATTGGCACAGTTGAAATGGGCTGACGTACTGCCTGTAGGTCAGCGCTTTTCAGATCACCGTCAATCCAATAATGAGTCAGTGCCTACCAGTGAGTATTTGTTCAGCGATGTGGAACGTGTACATGTCAGAACATTTCGAGGCAAAGATGGCATGTTTCGCAGTAAAGCTGAAAGCAGATCGCATCGTCTGGAACCGGATTTGTCTGTGTTACTGCTAACGTATCGTCAGCAGTATGAATCCGTACTCACGCAATCCCTGGAAAAACAGGGTATCAGTTTAACAAATGATGGACGTCGTCAAATCATGTTGCGTTGCCCGTTGTTCGCGGAAGAACAGCTATTCACAATACCATTCTTGACGAAATCCAATCTGTTTAAAGCGCTTGGCTCCAGGTCTGATGCGTTTCACAGAAGCGCTGCTACCTTGCAGATAACCATTACGAAATTTACTGCTAACTTCGACCTTAAAAGTGATCGTATCGAGAGCAACAAGTTGAAGTTGGGTAACAACCGCCTTCGTCATACTGTGCTGACATTGGGGGCGAGACAAGGGTTGTCAGCGCCTTACTTGGCTAAAATCACCGGAGTCACCGAAGCGGCAGTTAAGCCCTATATTGACCTCAGTGTCGAGGCGCGAGTTGATATTGACCAAGCCTTTGCCAATAAAGACGTGTTACGCAAATTTGGATGCATCCCTGTTAATGACTTACTAAAACAAGACGGGTTTGTGGTTCGCAATGAGTTTGATGAAGAAATAGGTATTCAGTCTAATCCGGTGAATTGCGCTAGTTGCGCCTCAAAGCTGGGCGCTCCGCTTGGCTGCTACCCCTGCGATAATTTCACGGCCAACGAAGATGCCGATCATCAACAGTACCTTGATAAAGCGTTGGCAAAATATGAGATTAATAAAGCGGAAGCCAATAAGGCTACGGTCAAGAAGCTCAGAAGAATAATCTTGTATATCCAAGCCACAATTGATGTATGTAACGAACGAAAGCTGGCAGCAAAAGGACTTCGGCATGACTGAGATTAATCGTTATATTACAAACCAACGTAACTATATCAATGCCCTCATGCAGCAGCCGCTAACAGGCTTTACCAACCAGCAGGGTAAGCCTGCAACTTGGGATGATGCTGCTTGGCGCTTTACGTTCCCTACGGGCAAAAAAGTTGATTATTACTTTGTTGAGCACACTGTAAAGCAAACAAATTTTAGATCGGCCTATCGCCCTTCACAGAGGTTGCCTGACGAATTACGTCACCTCTTGATGGCCTATGCGATTGAGGTATGTGCAGGTAAAAACGGCGAAGAATCCAAAAGCAAGAAACATGCAGAGGCAAAGCATCTGCTAATTGCTTTGGCTGACAATCCCGCTCATGTAGCCTTTTCTAGGCTGGACGCTGCCTGTTCCAAAATGAAATCGGCTATGTATTTAACCTCGTTTTTTCAGTGGTTGCATCGGCACGCTTTTATCCCACCAACACTGCAACCACCCAAGGGATGTAAGCGAAAACGCCTAGCTGGTGATGATGTTATCGAAAACAAAAAGAACAAAATCCCTGAGACCAAAGTATTGCTTGCGCTCGGTTCGATTTTTCACGATGTCATACCGCCAGAGCGGGACAAATGGAACACACACCCGCTGGCATTGCAGCGTGATGCCTTTGCTTGCGCGATGACCGCGTTGGCAATGGGTTCACCAAACCGTATCGACGCGGAGCTGACCGTACTGACCAATCAGCGGTTAAAACAGATCTCCCAAACCGTAGACGGCAAAGAAGCAACAGTGCATTACCTCGACTGGCAAGGGTCAAAAGGTTATAAAAATTTCCACAATCACATTTTGTCCGTGATGGCTGAGGCAGTTGACCGCAGTCTGGAGTACTTGGAAATTGTCTGCGAGCCTGCACGTGTGCTTGCGCGTTTTTATGAAAACCCGTCATTGCCGCTGAAAAAGGTGCTGGGTAATTTCTGCCCGTCCAGCGAGAACATGAATGCCCTGGCCCCCGATATGAATAAACCGATCAACCTGCTCCACTTGGGTTATTTACTCGGTTTTTATGACGAGGGGAATGGAATGGTGCGCGTCAGCAAAACCACAGCGGGTGAAGTGCGCAAGGTAACCAAATCAGGCCCTAGTCAGTACCTTAAACCCATTGTTGACTTGCGACTGGAAGATGAATTGGTTATCACTAAAGACTGTCCTCACAGTACATATTTGCTAGGTATTATTCTGAATGGCAGCGGCTTACGCGGGATTTTTCGTAGCAATACAATGACAGTTGCACAGTTTCAGCACGACTGGATTCAATACGTTGTTGGCAAACTCGCCGGATTTCCGGTGGGCTATAACAATACAAAGCACGGTAAATGTAAGTATAAACAGGCACTCTTTAGCTTTACGGGATATCAGCTTTATACAACTGCAACGTCTTTCATTGGAGGAAAGTCTCCTTTTGCGATTGTACCCTTAGCCAGTCTCGGTGATAAGTTTGCAGCAGCATTGAGGCAAAAATATACTTATTCAGAAAACATCTTTAGTCGGCATGGCTTTTCAGACGAGTTCTATATTAAGCCGCATCAATTCCGCCATTGGCACAATGACGTTGCCGATCGTGAGGGTATACCGCACGCCATAATCAACCTATGGTCTGGTCGTTACACGCCTGAGCAAATTCTGCATTATGTGCATCGCACTCACGCCGAAAAAGCCGCCGAGATTTCAGATATTCTGTTCAGTGAAACAGGGAAAAAAATCACCGTTAAAGTGGTCAGCCAGCAAGAGTATGAGCAGTTGACCAATACAGCGACAGCTGTGACCAGTACTGGGTTCTGTAGCCAGAATTTGCATTATTCGCCTTGTGAATACCTCAACGACTTTGTAACGCAATGTTCGCTCTGTCCCTCGTCGTGCCATGCAGCGCATGATAAAGAAGCGTTATCGTTCTTGAATAAAGATTTGCAGGTACAAGATCGCCGCCTTGAGGACGTACAGCAACGGCCTACTTTCTGTACCAGCCAGGCAATGCAGGATTGGTTTTTGCTGCATCATCGTAACACCTCCATGCTTCGCGAACTGGTGCAGTTAATGGAAAGCAAAGAAATCAAAACAGGCTCAATTATCCGCTTGCTTGCCCACAAGAGTGAGTTCCGTATTACCGACACTCAGGAAAAGATTGTCACCGTACAAAAATTAGCGCTGCCTAGTTCAGATAAGGCGCTGACAAAGGCACTTGAGTCCAAGTCAGATAAAGCCCCTGTAGAGGACGACTTGGCAGATATTTTTGCGTTTATTTAAGGAGTTGTCATGGCATTACCATCATTAAGCACAACACAGATACGCAAGATCGAAACCCTGATCATGAGTTGGCAAACAAAACTAACGTGGGATCTGCTTGTTGACCGTATTAAAAGCGATCTAGACATTACAACAACACGCCAAACACTGCCCACCTACAGCAGCATAAAGGCTGCTTATCAGGCTAAGAAACAGGAGTTGCGGGGTAAGCCAACCACTGAGTTTGTCAAATTCGTTAAGTCTGATCTGGATAAGTTCGAGCAAATTGAATCCCTAAAAGCAGAGAATGAAGTATTGACACAGAAACTCGACAAGCAGTTGGCTTTTATTAAAAAGCTTGGCGTTCTTGCAGAGTCCAACCCACCGTTAGTAGCTCTATTAAATAAGGCAAAAAAATCAGCAGTCCAAGGCGGATAAACAAGAAAGGAACTTAACAATGGCTAACGGACAGGAGCTTGCAAAAGAAAACGTCGAAAGGTTCGAGAGTTGGTGTGCATCCCAGACCGATGACGACTTCCGAGAAATCGAATATAGAGGCAACCTTAAGCGTAGTGCTGTAGCCACAGGATGTGGCTTTGCTAAGTCCGTGTTACAGCAAAACCCAGCGGTAAAGAAGCTTCTTAGTGAATTGGAATCTGAGCTGCGCGAACGTGGTGTGCTTCCACCGCTTAAGGCTAAAAAGTCTTGCCTAGACAATGAACCACAGGAACTAGACCAAGCTCAGATTAAGCGAGATAAACAAGGGGTTCATACACGCCGCCTGGAACAGCGAGTCGTCGAATTAGAGGCCGAAAACGCAGAGTTAAAGCGCAAGTTAGAGCGCAAGTTAGAGCGATTTGAAGCCCTAAGTTCAGCGCTGGTCGATGTCGGGAGGCTGCCACGATGAAAACCAGCCGTTTTGATATCCGCGTAACCTCAATTTGGAACACAAAAGGCAAAATCATCACTTTCAGCGGTATGCCGCTAAAAGGCTCTATGCGAGCCTCTGCGAAGAAAGTCATTGTAGTCAGGGCAGATAGCAAATTATTCCCGATGATACCCATAAAAGGCCAGCACTGGTGTATTTCAGGCACCAAAACGGAAAGGCAGGTGCAGCGTGATGGTTTTATTCAAACTCAGGTAGATGTTCAGGCAACGCGGTTACGTGTCACCATGCCAGAAACGGGCGATAACTTTGTTGAGTTTGTGGCATCAGACAAGGAGTTTGTTGGCGTAGGCGATGTGTTCGCGAGGAAGCTCTGGAATAAGTTTCAAACAGGCATTTACAAAATCCTTGATGATGGGAATGTGGAAATGCTTGAAATGGTGCTAACCACAAAAACCGCCCAAACGATGGTAGAGGCTTGGAAAAAGTACTCCAATCTTAAGTACCTCCACTGGTTTGCTGAACACGCCGTGCCACCAAATATCAGTTCTAACATCATGAAGTATCACGATGAGCGGGCTGTCGAGCAGGTGAAGACAAACCCCTACACTCTCCAGTCATTCGGGATGGATTTCAATGCCGTTGATGAGCTGGCAAAGAACCATTTCCTGATGATCGACAACGACCCGCGCCGTCTTGTTGCTGCTGTTGAAGAGTCTCTTTATCGCTTCACTAAGCGAGGCCACACGGTGGCTAGCCATAGCGACCTGAAACCTATTCTGAATCGGGTGCTCGACAACTCAGAATTGGCGAAAGAGGCACTGATGGTGTCCTATGAAAAAGGTGATTTCATCATTGATGATGAAGGCAACTATCACCCAACAGCCGCTCTGGTTATGGAAAAGGTTGTGGCACACCGCTTCCTTCATTTAGCTGGTCAAAATGAAACATGGGATGGTCGGTTTGATGAGGCTCTCGCACATGGTATGGAAAACCTAGCATTTCCATTGTTAGAGCGACAGGTTGATGCGGTTTGTTCGAGCCTTTTGAATCCCATTTCAGTGCTTACTGGCGGGGCTGGTACGGGTAAAACCACGGTACTTCGAGTCATTCTCCGTGCCTACCAAAAGCTTGGATATAAGATCTACCCGATGGCACTCGCAGGCCGTGCTGCCAAGCGCATCAAGGAGGGCACAGGAATCCACGCTAGCACCATTGCTGGATTCCTGAAAAATGTTGAGATATTGGATGATGAGCAGGCAATCATTGTTATTGATGAGGCCAGCATGGTTGACCTACACACCATGTATCGATTGGTAATGGCTCTGCATAATAACGTTCGGATTTTGCTAGTTGGCGACCCAGCGCAGCTGTCACCAATCGGCTATGGCCTTATCCTACATGATGTTGTTAAGACTTCATCCATTGCTGGAACTGAGTTGAATATCGTTAAACGTCAGAAGGGATCTACTGGTATACCAGAATTCACTCTCTCTGTTCGAAATGGCGAGCTCCCATCCTTTACGAGCAACCACATCAGATTCCATTTTGCGCAGCCTGAAGATCTGAATAAGAAGATCACAGGATTGTATTCAGAAGACCCAAGCATCACACAGATTGTAGGTGCCACATACAGCGCAAACCATGGGGGTATCAATGCTCTGAACAATCTATGTCAGGAACAATGTAACCCAACAGGTGAGCGATTAGAGTTCGATTTGTTTGGTGACCGGATGTATCTAAACATCAGAGTTAATGATCCAGTCATCTTCACCGAAAACGAATGGGACGAGGACATCCAAAATGGCACCATGGGGCGCTTAGTTAGCACTGGCGAGGAGTCTCAGTTCGGTGTGGTTGAACTGGATGATGGGCGCACAGTAGAACTGACTGAATCACTAATCAATATCGTACAACCAGCCTATGCTGTGAGCCTACACAAAGCTCAAGGGAGCCAGTTTCCAAGGGTAATTGTGGCACTGACAGGTTCGAGAATGATTGACCGCTCGTGGATTTATACAGCTCTGACCCGAGCAGAAACATACATTGAGATTGTTGGCACCCCACAACAATTCGAGGCTGCAATTCGACGAATTAGCGCAGCAGAGCAGCGTAAAACGACATTACATCGATTGTTGGCTGCATAACAGCTTATCGCGCAGCGATACAGGGCGGACAGAACGCTGAGAGATCGTTTGATTGGAATCCGCCCGTCAGCCCGCGAAGCGGCTACACAACTTCATGGGCAGCGTTAGATGCGCAGCAATGCGCCCCCTGCTAAGCCATTTCTTTTTGATACTTATAAACAGCTTTGGTTGCGATATTTCAATAGCCAAAATCATCTCATAACAGAATCACTTCAGCCTCAAAACAAGTTTTGAGAAGATGTCAGGAATAGGCGTTTTGAATGGACGCTGTGTGAATGGACGCTGTGAATGGACAAAGAAGAATTTGTTTCGCTAACACGAAAATGGACAAAACTGAGTCAACGGTTTTACTAATTTAGAAAACCATAAATTAGCTCAGGTATAGAAAAGCAACTCTATCTCTATCTTTAATCTGGGTTAGGTTTAGTTTTACCCTGCATCACACTATCGAATGCTATTGATTGGCAAAACGGCTGCAAGCGGCAAGGTGAATAAGTTAGCTATATAGCGAATAAATAGATATCTTCTTGAGAAGGAGTTTTTTGTTATCTGATAGTTGAGTGCTCTTTGTGAGATTACTCTCGATTGCTGGTTACAAATCACTGAGTGATGGCGGTCGTCTGCTTGAGTGCGTTGACTGTCACTTTGTTGCTTATGGTGAAGTCGGTTTGCAAGATACTCGTTAACAAAACGCCAAAAAGAAGCGTCAGCCATAACAATACCGGCTGACGGATTTCAAGTCTGTGAAGTTACAAGCTATCAAGTTCCTCTCTGACAGCTACCAGCAATAAATCTGAAAAGTCTTCATCGAGCATCTCTTCCACTTCACGCAGAGTATTGCCAATTTCTTCTCGTATCGATGCTATGGTTTTCATGACTATCACTTCATTAATCTCTTGCTCCTTTGCGGTATATATCATCCTCGAAAATATTCGATGCCCGTTGCGAGCCAGTACCATGGCTGTAACACGCTTGAGCACAAACAGCAAGTAGTCCTCCCGGTTCTGGATGAAGCTCAGGTATTCATGGTCATATTCAAGTTCGGCGTGTTCGGCCCGTTCAAGCAGCAATTTGTCGTAACTTGGAATGTGCGCGCTTACGATCACCCGCTCTTCACGGCTGAATGCGTCAATGTTCTCAACCCCGAGAATGGTTTTTGTGGCATTGGGTGCTGCCACGCCCGCAAAGGCTAACCTAAGCACAGCCTTTCTACCGATCATTTCTATGTCGAGGTGTCTTTTCAGACTGTCCTTGCCCTCAAAAAACGCCATACCCTGCACCCGCGTATTAGCAATGATCCTAGCCCGGTATTCAGCAACTTCTTCAACGATGTCTACATAATCATCTCTAAGGATATAACCGGCAAACATGTTGTATATGGCATGAATATCTTCCAATGCCTCAGAAAGATGCACGGTGAATGCTTCACAGGCACGGTGATAATGTCCGCCATCATCAATATAGGTGTGCATCACAATTGGTCGGTAATGTTCACCAGCTCCTGGCGCCTCTGCTTCAAAGTGATCGGATAGGTATCCCCAGACATCCTCTTCATCTATCGATCCATCAAGGTGCTCAGAGCAAAATTCCTCCAACTCCAATTGCGGGCAATCGATCTTGTCACGGTAATCGGCATATACCCCTTTGAAAGCGTTACCTCTGAGTTTGTTGATGATGCTTGGGTCCGCCTCCATCTCACCAAATCGTTTTCGGGTACCACCGTAAAACTTAACTACGTCCGATACAGTCAGTCCCAAGGTAAAACGCAATGCCTGTGCCGGGTTTTCGCATGCCAAAATATTCATTTCCCAAATCCCTGTTCGATAAGTTCAAAAATACTGTAAAAGAAAAAGTGAAACAAATCAAGACTTCCGAGTCAAAATGACACAGGGTTATTATGACTCCCGGTGAATTCATTAACTTTCAATAAGTTGAAGGCAAACTTTTTAACCATTACAGGAAGTAGGAGACGTTATGACTTTTGGTGCTGGCAATTGGGCTTGAAGTGTTCGAACAAAAGGTGAGCATACTAAACCTGTAAAATTGTCCCTTGGGCAAGACTTCTTGGTTTGAGAATGGATTTGTCAGAATGGACCCGGTATGCGACAGACTTAAAGGTTTTACTGATCCATTAGCTAAATTAGGGATAAATCAAGTGTGACATTCTCTTATTGAAAGCCCGCTAACAAAGAATGAGGCATAAGTGTGTTTGCCATGATCGGCTCTGACATACCCGGTGTTTTTCAAGATTGTTGTCACCCATTAGCTGATTTTTATGCGGCTTTCCGCATGCGATTTTCTGGGTTTAATGTTACTGGCCCTATCGGGTTACAGTCTTGAATTTCACGAGACCAGCGTAATGGGTTCTTAGCTTTAGCTAGCCGCAGTACTTCTTTCCTTTTAACGAGTATTTCTCTATCAATACCATCATGCCGTTGGCTTGGCGTAACAAACTTGATTCGACTATGTTTATGGTCATTGTTGTACCATTCAACAAATGCCTGAACCCAGTCTCGTACCTCAGCTAAATCCTTAAACCCGTGTGAAGGCCAATTGGGTCGATACTTTAATGTTCTAAACGTTGATTCCCAACTCATTGCGGGTTGTAGAGAGATTGGAATTGGATCGCAATCGAAATGGTCTTCTATGACGTTTTGAAGTTGGAGTTTTAGCTCTGCCGTGCGTCAAGTCACCGATTTTCGCTGCCCCCGGTGTTTGCTGAGCGCAGCTATCCGGGAGAGCCCCGTCTGAGACCCTCCTGACGCCACTTACTTGCAAAACTCAGCCCTGGCAGAAGTGCCG